>CAJZGD010000022.1 GCA_915275065.1 uncultured Corynebacterium sp.
GGAACCGCCGGGGGAATTAATGTAGAGCGAAATGTCGCGAGTGGGGTCTTCGGCGGACAGGAGGAGGATTTGGGCGCACAGTTTGTTGGCGATTTCGTCGTCGACTTGGGTGCCGAGGAAGATAATGCGATCGCGGAGCAATCGTTCGTAAACGGAGTCGCTGAGGTTGAAACCGGGTGTGGACATGGACTAATACTCCTTACAGTTTTGTGTGGGTTTCTAGGTGTCCACCATACAATGGCGTCGCGGGAAAAACCCTATTGTTCGCTATCAGCGTCGTGGCGGCGTGGGCGCGCCGAAAAAGCCCAGCGATATGGTGGTCGCTGGGCTTAGTAGAGTTGCTTGTCGACGCGCGGTTTAGGCGTTGTCCGCCACATCCTCGGTGGATTCGGCGGTTTCAGCTTCTTCGGTAGCTTCGGGTGCGAAGTATTCCTTCGGGTCGATGGTGGCACCGGTTTCGTCGGTGACGTTCACCCGGCATAGGGCGGCGGCCAGGGCTTTGCCGCGGGTGATGTCGGCGAAGAGTGCGCCAAGCTGGTTGCCCTTGGTCACCTGGGACATGAATTCTTCCGGCGACATGTTGTAGGAGCGGGCGGTAAAGACGATGTGCTCGGTGAGTTCCTGCTGGGACACCTCGGGCTTTTCCTGCTCCGCCAGCACGTCGAGGAAGATTTGGACGCGCAGGTCCTTTTCGGCGTGCTGCTTGGATTCGGCCATGAACTGTTCCATGGAGGAGTTTTGGGCCTCCAGGACGCGGTTCATGAAGTCTTCATCGTGGGCGAGTTCGCCGAAGATTTGGTGCAGGGCGGCGTGGGCTTGTTCGTCAACCATGGCTGCCGGCACTTCGAAGGGGGTTTCGGCCAAAACCTTGTCCAGCACAGCGTCCCGGATGGCGCCGGCCTGGTCGTTCTTCAGGTAGGCGACGGCTTGTTCCCGCAGGTCGGCGCGGAGTTCGTCGACGGTGTCGAATTCGGAGGCCAGCTGCACGAAGTCTTCGTTGACTTCGGGCAGGGTGCGGTGCTTCACGGCGTTGATGGTGACGGTGATGGTGTTGTCGTTTTCCGTGAAGGTGACTTCGTCACCCTTGTTTTTGCCGATGATGGCGTCGTCGAGGCCGTCCATGAGGTCCTTGGAGCCCACCTGGTAGGACAGGGCGTCGGCGGCGAGGTCGTCGACTGGGTTGCCTTCGGCATCGACGGCTTTGATGTCGATGGTGACGAAGTTGTCTTTGGCGACTGGCTCGTCTACGTCTTTCAGCTCGGCGAACCGTTCCCGAAGCCGATCGAGTTCTTTGTTCACGGCTTCTTCTTCGTCGCCCAGGGCGGGTACCTGCACGGATACTTCGTTGAAGTCGGGCAGGGTGATGTCGGGGCGCACATCGACCTCGGCGGTGAATTCGATGACGTCACCGTCTTCAATCTTGGTGAGGTCGAGTTTGGGCTGGCCTAGGGGCACAAGCTGGTTTTCGGCTATAGCGGCCTCGTACCGGGAAGGCAGTGCGTCGTTTACGACCTGCTCTAGGACCGGACCCCGGCCGAACCTGGCGTCGATAAGCTTGCGGGGTGCTTTCCCCTTGCGGAAACCGGGAATGTTTACCGAAGCTGCGATGGTTTTATACGCCTGGTCAATTTCGTTAGTGAGTTCCTCGAACGGAACCTCCACGGTCATCTTGACTCGGGTATCGTTCAGCTTTTCGACGGAACTTTTCACGAGCAATTCTCCTAGAGATAATCGGGCTTATACTGGTTTAAACCCCCGAGGTGCATAAAATTTTCCATGCTCCCCGGGGGTTTCCGTCGGGACGACAGGATTTGAACCTGCGACCCTCTGCACCCAAAGCAGATGCGCTCCCAAGCTGCGCCACGTCCCGTTTGTTGAAACAACAGGAAAGATCATGCCATGCTTTTACGTTTTTACCTAATCCGCAGGTCACACCCGTTCACATGCTGAGTGATTTCAGCCTCGTGAACTGGGTGGGTGTGGGTGGGCTCACAAGGAATCGGGGCGGGTGGAGGTCTGGTTGGCGGGTCATGAAATCCGGGAATTCCCGGGTGACTTTCTCCCGGGGCAGTAGCGCCACCATTCCGTCGCATTCGAACACCACCAGGTCGGTGAGGGGAATGCTGGTGACCGACGCGGCTGCGGGCACGAATGCGAGCGACCGGGGCTGGTCCTGCACCAGGTAAATACTGTAGGGGGCGATGGTGCGGTCGCCGCTGTTATACCCGCCGCGACCGGATTCTTCCTGGAGGAGCTGCGCCTGGGTTTGGTAGATCCGCTGCTGGGCGGCAAACCGCACCATGCCTAGTTGCTGCCGCCATTTCGTTGTGGGCTCCGGCCGCCATTCCACCCACTGGTCGTCCACAATGGTGTGCGGCACCGGGTAAACAGCCTCGTGGTCGGATAGGGCAAATTCCAGTTCCCGCACCAGTTTGTCCCAGATTGCGGCGGATACCGTGGTGTCCACCAGGTAGAGCCGGTGCCGGCTGGCGGGAATGGCCACCCACATGCCGGCCTCCTCCCCTGCCGACCACGGCGCCCCTGGCATTGCAGGGTCGGCGTTTTCCAGGTCTGACAGCAGCCGGCCCATGGCCCGAACGTCGGCAAACCACGCGGTTTCGCTGCCTGTCGGCTGGGAGACCACCAACACCCCCGGGCCCAGCCCGGTCTGCTCGGTGACGATGGTCGGGACCAGGGCGTGCAGGTTATTGATGGCCTGGCTTTGCAGCTGCAGTGCGTCGAATTTGTCGTGGTCCGCGGGCAATAATGGCTCATTGATGACGCACCGCATGCCGGGCTGGTCGATGGCCAGGCCGAACCCCACGAAGTCGGTGATCCAACTGAGTGCGATGGGGGCGGCCGGGCCGAAGCTCATGAAATAGTCGGCGCCCCGCACCAGGGGAATCGTGTGTGACAGGGACAGCCCGCCGGTGTTTCCCATGCCCGGGGTGCGCTGCATGATGGCGATAGAGCGCAGCACTCGATCCACGCATTCGGCCTCGGTTTCCCCCGGGGTGATCGGCTGGGCCAGGTTCGGGTTCATGTCCACGGTGGTGCCATCCGCGAATTTCAGGGCCAGGGCGCCGGACTTTGTGGACACGTGGGTGATTCCCGGGTAGTCCCGAAGAATCCGAATGAGCCGTTCTCTGTCCATACTTCAGAGAGTAATCGCAGATGAGCGCACACTGTGGTACCCTATGCCGCGCCAACCGGGAAACCCCACCCCAATAAAATTCGAACCTTTGATCGTATTGCTGTTATCTAGCCATCGCATTACACCAATAAGATTCCCCAGCGTAATGCCGGCCGTGGGGTAAACAATTTCTCACTACAGGCCGAGCGACTGCAGTAACTCCAACTCCTGAAGTGTGGGGCGTTTCACAGTATAGCGGGGTGGGTGAACGTCGGGTTGTTGTTCAATAAGGTGCGGTAGCCGGTTGACAACGCCTTGCCAGGGCACCATGGTGCCCGAGTTGCCGGACTCGAAAAACAGCAGGTCGGTCCGGGGCACGCTGGTGGTAAACCAGGCCTCCGGCACGAGGGCAAACGACCTATCGTGTTCGGCACCATCCACGGTGGTGATGGAGAGCACTTTGTAACTGGCAATGTTATTTTCGGTAGCCGAGAGCACTTCCGCCTGGGCGTTGTAGCTTATGGTGCGGGCCTGCAACTGCAGCGTGTGAAGCCGCCGCCCCCACTCCGTTTCCGTGTCGATGGGTTGTTCTACCCACTGGCCGTCGATAATGCTGTGCGGGATCGGGTAAATGCCATTGTGGTATTCGATCGTAGGTTCTAACGCATCGACTAGGGCGCCCCATTCTTCCGCGGTGGCGGCAGTGTTGACGAAGAATAATTGGTTGCGGGTGGCCGGAATCACCACCCAGGGGGTGCCGCTCTGCTCGGAAAGGTAGTCGATGAGGTATTCCATGACGGGAATGTCGGCGAACCAGGCGGCTTCGTTGCCCTCGGGGGCGGGCATTGCCAACACGTTGGGGCCCAGCCCGAATTCCACGAGGGAGAAATAGTCCTCGGTCATGGTTCTGTGCAGGTTTTCAAACGCCTGGCTTTGCAGCTGGAGGGCATCGTAGCCGGCCGGGTTGTTGTTGACGTTCGGGTTGAGCAGTTCGGCGTCTTCGAGCGCTATGCCGTAGCCAATGAAATCCGTCAGCCAGGTGAATGCACCGGATGACATTTCCCGATATTGGATGGCGAACGCCAGGCTGCGGACGAGGGGAAGAACCGGCACGGATGCTTGTCCGTCCTGCTCGCTGCGACGTTCCGCATCCAGGGCCTGGAGGATTTTTTCGGTGGCTCCAATGTCAATGTCGTCCGTATCGGAGGTGCTCAGCACGTCGGGGTTGAGGTTGAGTTTCGTCCCGTCGTCGAAAAGCAGTTCCAGCGTGGACCATTCGGGCGCGTCGTCGCTTTGGATGTTGGACACTGACGTCACACCGGGGTAGGCGCGCAGGTATTCAATGAGTTCTTCCCGTTTCATACCAGTCAAGCATAGCTTTGCGACGCTCACGGCCTCCCCCGTTGCCCACCGGCACCCGGCTATTCCCACCGGGGTAATTCCGCGAATTCCGCCGGCGTGGGCTGAAACACCCGGAACCGCGGCGGGTGCACTTGATCATGGGGCTGAATCAGGTGGGGGAATTTTTCGGCCAGTTCTTCCCGCCGCACCAGCACCCCCGCGTCGGTATCGCCCCGGTCGAAGAAGATCAGGTCGGTCAGGGGCACGCTGGTGCAGGGCACCTGTTCCGGCACCACGGTGAGGGAAAACAGCTCATCGTTGATAGCATAAATGGAGTATTGACCGATTTCCGCGATGGTGTCGTCTTCGAGCAGCCTGGGGTCGAGGAAGTGGTAGATGCGCTGCCGGGCATAGAGTTGTAGCCGCCGGAATCGTTGCCCCCAATCCGTGTCCGGTGGTGGGGGCCGTTCCTCCCACTGACCGTCAACAATGATGTGCGGCACGGGGTAAATGCTGTCGTCGAGTTGCACCGTGTCTTCCAACAGATCGAGCACCGCATGCCATTCCGCCGCCGATGCCATGCCATTGACCAGCAGGAATCGGCTGGCGTGGGCGGGGATTGCCACCCACATGGAATTGCTGTCTTCCGAGAGTTTCTGCATGGCCATGCCCATGTCGTGGACGTCCGCGAACCAGGCGGATTCGTTATCCATCGGCCTGGTGATTCCCACAATGTTGGGCCCTAACCCGAATTCGGCCACGGCAAGATATTCGGAGGCCGCATGGAGGTTTTCCAGGGCCCGGCTGCGTAGCTGCAGGTCGTCGAATTCATCGTGGTTCTCCGGCAGTTGGGTTTCGTCGATGATCCGCAAGGTATCATCGCGATAGACCCCGAGCCCCATGCCGATAAAGTCGGTGAGCCAGGCCACCGCAACCGGGGTGGTTGGGCCGCATTCGAGGAAATAGTCGGCGCTGCGCACCAGCGGCTGGGCTTCGGGCAATAATACTTTGCCGGGGAGTTGTTGGTTCGCTATCGCAATGTCCATTGCGTGCAATATTCGTTTGATGAGGCGAATGTCGATATCATCCGGTCCCCCCAGCATGCTGGGGTTGAACTTGGTTACGGTCCCGTCGACAAATTCCACCGTGAGGTCGGTGTGATCCGGGTGATCTGTCACCGCAACAATGCTGGGATACTCATGCAGGAATTGGATTAATTCTTCCCTATTCACATCATCCCAGCATAGCGGTGCACACCGGTTGGGCGTCGACACGCGGCCGCGTGCGAGCGATTAGGCGAGCGTGAATTCGCGCAGCCGCTCATAGTCCCGCGGTGTGGGGCGGGTAATAATGGCCCGGGGCGGATGCTGATCATCCTGCGGCTCGACAAGGTGGGGGCATTCCCGGCACAGGTCGGCAAACATCACATACAGCATGAAATCGCCATCGGCGATAAAGACCATGTCGGTGATGGGCACGCTGGTGCGCTGAGCGGTTTCGGTGATTTCCGCCACGGAATAGAGTTCATCATTGATGGAATACACCGTAAAATCGGCGATTTCAAACCCTGCCTCGGGCGGCTGTCCTGACTGTTCCTGGTTGCTGCCAGCCATGTGGGCGGCCAGGGTTCGGGCCAGCACGTTATAGATGCGGGATTGGGCGGTGAGCTGGAGTTTCCGGAATCTGCGCCCCCAATCGGTGTCCGTGGGTGGCAGCCGTTCCTCCCACTGGCCGTCCACAATCAGGTGCGGCAGCGGGTGAAGACAGTCATGGGCGTCGAGGGCGGGCTCCAGCAGGTCAAGCAGACCCCGCCATTCCTCCGGGGTGGCGTCCGAATTCACGAAAAAGAGTTGGTTGCGGCGGGCGGGAATCACGAGCCAGGTGGTGTGGGTTTGGTTATAGAGTTCGATGAGGGCGTTTTCCATGCCGGCGGCGTCGGCAAACCAGGCGGATTCGTTGTCGGCGGGGCGACTGACTGCCACCACATTGGGCCCTAACCCCACCTCGGACACGGTGAGGTATTCGGACATGGTGTGGAGGTTTTCAATCGCCTGGCTCTGCAGCTGCAAAATGTCGAACTCATCATGGCCTTCCGGCAGTTGACTGTCATTGATGATGCGCAGAATCTTCGGCTCGTCAATGGCCAGGCCGAAACCAATATAGTCGGTCAACCAGCCGTATGCGTCGGCGCTGCCTTCACCGTGGTCGGCGAAATAGTCGGCGGCCCGCACGAGCGGCACAATGTTCGTCAACGAGTCAGGGTCGAAGTCCGTCATGTTGACTTTCATGGTGTCCACGGTGTGAATAATCCGGTGAATGAGGTCGTCTTTGGTTTCGTCGGGGACGAGGGGACTGGTCAGGCCAGGGTTCATGTGCGCGACGGTGCCGTCGTCGAAATGGATGACAATGGAATCCACTTCGTTGGGGTCGGCGGGTAGCGGTTCTTCGGTGACCTTGGCGATACCAGGATGCTGTTGAAGAATCCTAATTAGTTCTTCTCTGTCCATAAATGTAATCCTGCTGGTAGGAAATGAAGGTCTTATCCGTTCCAGCATAGTGAATTTGTCACGGCCCGCCCCGGTTTTCCGGTCTCGGGTGTTCATGGGCTGCTTGACGACGCCGGTTGGCACCCGAGTCTTCCGCAAGGTCACAACGCTAATTCCTGCAGCCGCCGCCATTCCTCCGGGGTAGGGTGCGGCACAAGGAATCGGGGCGGATACACGCCCTCTTGCCGCTGGTATAGTCGCGGCAGGCGTTCCATGAGGGAGAAACTGGCCACAAAGACACTGTCGGTGTCGTGGTGAAATACCATGAGGTCGGTTGCGGGCACACTGGTGGCCGTCGAATTGGTGTCCACATACGCGATGGAGTAGGTTTCGGGCACAGAGTGTGAGTCATCAATGTCTGAGCTCATGACCTCGAACGATGCCATCTCGCAGCCGGTTTGTTCCCGAAGCAATGCGGGGATTTCTTCGTAGGTTTGTTTCCGGGCGGCCACCCGGAGCCGGCGGAGCCGCCTGCCCACATCGGTCCGGTCGTCGTCAAATATCCGCTCTACCCAACAGCCGTCCACAATGATGTGCGGCACCGGATAGACCACACTGTGGTAGCGGAATGCGTCTTCGATGACGTCCAGGAAGGTGGACCATTCCGATTCGGAGGATTCGGCGTTGACGAGGAGTATTTGGTTGCGCCGCGCGGGAATGACCACCCATTCGCTCTTGGTGCGCTGACGCAAACTCGATAGGACATCGTTCATGGTGGCGATGTCAGCGAACCAGGCGAGCTCGTGGTCGGCGGGCTGGTTCATGGTGAGGATGTTCGGACCCAGCCCGATATGGCTCAGCTTCACCTCTCCAGCCAGGGCCCGTAGGTTCGCTACGGCGGTGCGGCACAGGTCCATGTTAGTTGCCGCATCATGGTCTGGGGGCAGGTCTTGGGTAGACACCACCCGGAGCGTTGTGGGCAGGTCAAAGGCTAAACCAAAGCCGATGAAGTCGGTCAACCACCCGAAGGCCTCGGGTGATGCATGTTTCAGGTCGGCAAAATAGTCGGCGCTGCGCACCAGCGGTAGGGTATCCGTGAGCGATAACTCTCTGGCGTCGGTTTTGGCTTCGGAATTGAAGACGAATTTCAGGACTCGTTCCACGCATTCGGCTTCGGTTTCTCCCGAATAGGTGGGCTTAGCGACGTTCACGTTGAGGAGTTGACGGGTGCCGTCGGTGAAGGTGATGGTGATGACGTCCCAATCCAGCAGGCCGTCTGGGGCCGGGCCAAAGGTGGCGGATTGAATATCCGGGTGGTTGGTGAGTGCATGCAAGAGGTGTTCCAGGTTCATAGCCCGAGTGTAACGAGCAAGCCGGACACGTTATGGGCAGCTGCATCGGTGGAGACAGTAATAGGCGCCCAACCAAACCGATTGGGCGCCTATAAACAGAGGGAACGACGGGAATCGAACCCGCGTCTTCAGCTTGGAAGGCTGAGGTATTAGCCACTATACGACGTTCCCACGCTGTGACTTACAGTAACCGATCCACTGGGCATGTTCAAATCGCATCATCAATACGTCATCAATGCCAAACCGATATCCTATACTTGCCCATATTTTTTAGGGCTTCTGAGCATGGTAGGGGAATAACTACCTAGGATAGGTACCAAATTGATTAATGGGTACACCCATTACCCCCTGGCATTTTTGTTTGTGTTTACACGTTTATGACCAGCGGAAATGCTGATTTTACTGCTACTTTTACGATTAAGTAATAATCCGGTTTCAACAATAGGAGAATCCTTTAGGCCCAGCAGATTTTCACATAAATGAACGTTTAAGGATTCTATCAAAATAAAATTAGGTTCTCTTTCAGTTTATGGGTTAACATCTTGATTTATGAAGCCAACAATCATTGACGCAGATTCCGGTCGGGAGCTCTGGACCGCAATCGAATGCGCTACTTTCTCCGGTACAGCTCGCGGCACTTTTACCAGCTATGCGGGGCGGGGCCGTGCCCCTGTCCCAGTCGCCAAACACCACGGTCTCACATTGTGGGATTCTGACGAAATCCGCAAATGGACCGCAGAGCGCCAGGCGGCAAAGGCCGAAGATTAATGAGAAATCCATTTAAACTTATTTAAACTCGGTATCAACCAGCCGAATGAATTCATAAGGATACCTATTTGATTATCAAGTAATCATTGTAGGTAATGTGATTACCGGAGTTTTATTCAAGTTTACCTGGAACCCAACTCTTCGGGCTAGTCGTTTCTGACTCCCTTTTGTGCACCATTCTAGCAATTCATCACCATGTTTGATGGTGCTGAAATGCTTTTCCCCTGTTCCATCAGTTCCCAACGGTCAGCTCTTCTGACGGTTGGGAACTTTCTCTTTTCCCACCACGTTTGAATAGGTAGGCAATCAATATACCAACCATTAATCACTAAAACATTGGGGATGCTTCGGGTGTCCCAAGGAGAATGGATCTTTTATGCTCGTCATATTATTCCTATTAGCGCTAGTCGGCGGCTTCGCGTTCTGGGCAAATAGAAAGTCGAAAGCCCAGCTAGCTGCGAAAACCCAAGCAGAGCTCGACGATGCTATAGCCGACGCCCGGCGCTGGATTGAGCGCCTGGGTTCCCAGGTGTTGTCGCTTTCCGGCACCGATGCAGCATCCACGCAGGCCATTGCTGATGCTTCCGAGCGGTATAATGCGGCATCGTCCCAGATTTCTACGGCAAACACCACCAAGCAGGCAAAGCTGGCCCGCGAGTCGGCGTTGGAGGGCCTGTACTATATCAATGCGGCCCGCGAGATCATGGGCATGACTCCGGGGCCGGAATTGCCGCTATTGGAGGGACAGAAACAGGCAGGTAAGGTCATGGAGCAGCGCACTATTGAATATGAGGGGCAGCAGATTACCGCGTCCCCGGTTGCTACCGCCGAAACTCCTAACTATTACCCGGGTGGCACGGTTGCTGGGCGTCCGGTGCCGGCCGGCTGGTATTCGCAACCATGGTGGATGACGGCGCTCACCACTGGCATGTGGGCCGCCGGGTCGGCACTGCTGTTTACATCCTTGTTTAGCGGCATGGCCGGTGTGGGTCCGGGTTTGAGTACGGCGTTGGCCGATGGTGGAGGTTTTGATGTGCCCGACGTACCAGAGGTACCGGAAGCACCGGAAGTGCCAGAGGTCGACGCTGGCGGTGATGACGGCGGCGGATTCTTCGATGGGTTGTTCGGTGGGGGCGACGGCGACGGTGGTGGCCTGTTTGACTTTGGTGGTGATGGGGGCGACGGCGGCTTGTTTGATTTCTAGCCGCCGACCCAGCACCAGCCGAACTGGCCGGTCTCCCCTAGTGTTCTTAGGGTGGCCGGTTATTCGGTGACTTCGGGGACCTCGGGGGCCACGCCGGTGTTTTCGAATTCGGCGAGAATGTCGATGCGCCGCTGGTGCCGGGGGTTTTCGCTCCACGCCTGGTCGAGGAAGGCGTCGACGATTTCTAGGGCTTCCGCGGCGGAGTGCATGCGGCCGCCAATACCGATGAGCTGGGCATTGTTGTGCTCCCGGGCCAGTCGGGCGGTCTCTACGGACCAGGCCAGGGCGCAGCGGGCGCCCTTGACCTTATTGGCGGCGATTTGTTCCCCATTGCCGGAGCCGCCCAGCACGATCCCGAGCGACCCGGGGTTGTCGACCACCCCTTGGGCGGCCGCGATACAAAATGCTGGGTAATCGTCGTCGGCGTCATAGATGTGGGCGCCGCAGTCGATTACTTCGTACCCTCCCGCCAGCAGGTGGTCCTTGATAGTGTTTTTGAGTTCAAAACCTGCATGATCTGCACCAAGGTAAATTCGCATAAGTGCAGTTTAGCAGCAGGATTTTATAATTGGGGCGTTTCAGTGCGGGAACGTTTGATTTCAAAGAAATATGGGAAGCTGGCAAGCCGCACGGATGCGTCGAAAAGCTCGCCGGCTTCTTCGCCGCGGGGAACGCGGGTGAGCACCGGGCCGAAGAACGCGGTGTCGCCGAATTTCACCACGGGCGTGCCCACGTCGTTGCCGACCTCATCCATGGCGGTTTGGTGGAAGGCCCGCAGCTTATCGTCGACGGTGTCGGTGTCGGCCACATCAGCATAGTCGGAGTCGAGTCCGGCATCGGCGAGGGCTTCGCGGATGAGTTCATTGTACGCACCGTAGCCTTGTTTACCACCCTGCTGACCATGATGAATCTTGGTGCCCAAGATGGTGTACAGTTCGTCGAGTTTTTCGGGTTCGCGGGTGGCCACGGCGGCAAATACTCGGGCGGGACCCCAGTTGGCTTCCATTTTCTTCATGTAGTCGGGGTCGAGGTCGCGGCCGTCGTTAAGCACGGACAGGCTCATGGGCACCCAGTCGATGGTGATGTCGCGGACTTGTTCGACTTCTTTGATCCAGCGGGAGGTGATCCAGCAGAATGGGCAGGACACGTCGAACCAGAAAGTTACTTTTTCGCTCACTATTATTCCTTGTATTGTTACTTGGGTACTTATGTGACCGTTTTCCACTGTAGTCACCGTGGGAGTCGGCGGCCACGAGAATACTTCATGAAAGGTTGTTTTTTACGCCTATGTCTTCTACGAATCTGACCCGCCAGGAAGCGCAAGAACGTCGGGCGATCATTGGTGCGGTTGATTACGGCATTGCCGTGGATGTGACCCGCGGCGATGCCACGTTCCCGTCGGTGACCACGGTGCGGTTTGAGGTTGCCACTCCCGGTTCCACGTTTATTGACTTGATCGCCGAGTCGGTGCAGTCCGTCACGCTTGATGGTGAGCTTGTCGACGTCACCTATCGGCCGGATTTCGGCATTCCGCTCGACGATCTCACCACTGGTTCCCACGAGCTGGTGGTCACCGCCACCTGCGAGTATTCCCGCACCGGCCAGGGCCTGCACCGGTTTGTTGACCCGGTGGATCACGAGGTGTATTTGTACACCCAGTTTGAGACCGCCGACGCCAAGCGGGTGTTTGCCTGTTTCGACCAGCCGGATGTGAAGGCCACCTACACGCTGGCGGTGACTGCCCCGGCCAATTGGTCGGTGGTGACGAATTCCCCGCAGGAGGTGTCCCCCGTCAAGGGTGATGCCGGCAAGGCGGTGTTTACGTCCCGCATTGATTACCTGCTATCCACTTACCTGGTGGCGTTGTGTGCTGGCCCGTATCATAAGGTCACCGACGAGTGGCGGGGCGAGGTGGCGGCCCATCCCGAAAACTTGGATGAGCCGCGCGAGGTGGTGATCCCCTTGGGGCTATATTGCCGCAAGTCGCTGGCGGATCATTTGGATACCGACACCCTGTTTACGGAAACCAAACAGGGTTTCGATTTTTACCACCAGAATTTTGGGGCCGCCTACCCGTTCGGCAAATACGATCAGTTGTTTGTACCGGAGTTTAATGCGGGGGCCATGGAGAACGCCGGCGCGATCACCTACCGGGACGAGTATGTGTTTACTTCGAAGCACACCCGCCATAGCTATGAGCGTCGGTGCGAGACAGTGCTGCACGAGATGGCCCACATGTGGTTCGGCGACCTGGTCACCATGACCTGGTGGGATGATTTGTGGTTGAATGAGTCGTTTGCCACGTGGGGGTCGGTGGTGGCCCAGTCGGAGATGACGGAGTATGACACGGCGTGGGTGACGTTCGCCAATGTGGAGAAGGCGTGGGCGTACGATCAGGACCAGTTGCCGTCGACCCACCCGGTGGCGTCCGACGCCCACGACATCGAAACGGTCGAACAGAATTTCGATGGTATTACGTATGCGAAGGGCGCGTCGATTTTGAAGCAGCTCCAGGCATATGTGGGTCGGGATGCGTTCTTCGCCGGGGTGCGCCGCCATTTCGCCCGCCACGCCTTCGGCAATGCCACGTTCGACGACCTGTTGGGGGCGCTCGCGGAGGCCTCGGGGAAGGATTTGTCGTGGTGGGCGGACCAGTGGCTGAAGACCACCGGCATGAACGAGCTGTCTGCCGACGTTGAGGTGGACGAGTCCGGCCGGTACACCCGGTTTGCCGTGGCCCAGGGCGGGGCGACCCCCGGCGCGGGCGAGTTGCGCACCCACCGGATTGGTGTGGGCTTGTATTCCCTGGTGGATGGCGCGGTGGTGCGCACGCATCGGGTGGATATGGATATTGATTCGGCGTCGACGTCGGTGCCGGAGTTTGTGGGCCTGCCCAAGGCGGACCTGGTGCTGGTCAATGACGATGATTTGACGTATTGCATGATGAAGCTGGATGCGGAATCGTTGGCGTTTGTCACAGAGAATATTGACAAGATCACGGACCCGTTGGCGCGCACATTGTGCTGGTCGGCGGCGTGGCAGGCGACCCGGAGCGGTGAGATGCGGGCACGCGACTACATCCAGTTGGTGGTGCGGGGCGCGGCTGCGGAGTCGGAGATGAGCGTGGTGAGCAGCGTGCTGCGGCAGGCGCAGACGGCGTTGCGGCGCTATGCGGATCCGCAGTGGGCGGCGTCGACGGGTCGGCAGTTGTTGTGCGGCGGCCTGGTTGCTGCGGCGCGGGCGGCGGAGCCGGGTTCGGATCACCAGTTGGCGTTTGTGCAGGCGCTCAGCACCATGTGGCTTGACGACGACGCGACCACGCTGTTGAAGGCCATCGTGAAGGGCGATTCGCCGCTGCCGGGCCTGGTGGTGGACAACCAATTGCGGTGGGATGCGCTGACCGCACTGGCGGCCATGGGGCTTCACGACGTGGAGCACCAGGTGTCGGTGTTGTTGGAGGTAGATCCGAGCGCCACCGGTCGGGCTTGTGCGGCCCGCACCCGGGCGGCGGTGCCCACGTCGAAGGCGAAGCGGAAGGTGTTTAACGAGCTGACGACGAACGCGACAACGAAGCTGTCGAACGTGGCTATCCGCTACAAGCTGGCCGGGTTCGGATTTGGGTGCGCTGATGAGGCGATGCAACAGTTCAATTCGGAGTTCTTCGACGCGGTGTTGCCGGTGTGGGAGCTGCTGCCGAATGATACGGCGACCACGATCATTCGGGGCCTGTATCCTTGGTGGGATATTTCCGAGGCCGGCCTGGGCCGCGCGTCGGAGTTCTTGACGGAGGACGCCCCGGAGGCGGTGGCCCGCACGATTCGGGAATGCCAGTCACAGGTAGAGCGGGCGCTTCGGAACCGGCTGGTGGATGCCGGCGAATAACCCCCTCGTTTAGATTGTGTTCAATGGGTTTCCGGTGGTGGTGTTTGCCATCACCGGGAGCCCGCACCGGTGGGCGTCGATAAGCGTCGAATGTCCGCATGCGCCACGAACGCTAATGTGGCAGGCAGAAACAGCAGTGTGGTGGCCACCACAACGGTCGACGGATCGTAGCGTTCGCTGATGAAACCCGAAACCCAGGTTCCCACGGGCATGAACCCCATCGCCGCAATCGTGGTCATGGCCGACGCTTTGCCAATGAACCGTTGGGGGATGCGGGCCAGAAAATAGCCGCTCAGTATCGAGTTGAAGAGCGGCAGCAGCAGCCAAAACAACCCCAGGAACACGAAACACGACACGGTGGTGAAGACCAGCGCCAACCCGCCGAACGAAAGAATGAACCCCACCGCGGTCGCCACCAACCCGACGCCGCCTCGCACCCGGGAGACCAGCACCGTGGCGACCATGGAACCGACAAGGCCCATGATTCCGCAATAGGTTTGGAACACGCCCAGCACATATGCCCCGTTCTCTGCGCCCGCTAACTGGGTGAATGCGCTGTTGAAAATGCTGGACATGCTGAAATTCAGGATGGGGGTAAACCACAGCACGGCCCACAATACGGTGTCGGCGTGAAGAATCTTTAGCGTCTCCCGATAACCGGCCTGGGCATCATTTTCGGCCGCATCGGAATGTACGTCCGGCACCTGGAGTTTCCTGAAAGTGCAGAAGGCAAAAACATAGGTGCACAGGTCAAACACGAATGTGGCGATCGGCCGGAGGGAGTGCAGGAACGCCCCAAAGATGGGTCCCGCCACCGTCCCTAGGGAATATCTTGTCTGGTTGATCGCCATCGCCTGCCCTAAATGCTCGGGGCTGACCAGGGTTTTCAATGCCGCTTTCTCCGTGGGCGAAAACACCGCCGTCGCCGACCCGACCAGGCATGCTGCCACGGCCAACACCAGCGGAATGGGAGCGTGGAGGATGAAATGGTTGGCCACCACCACGCAAATCCCCGCGCCCCCAAGGATCGTGGACGAAAGCATCAGCGGTAATGGCCGATGCTTGTCCGCCCAGATTCCGGCGGGAATTCCCATGACCACGATGGCCAGCGTCACGCACCCGCTCACCAGGGCCGCATAAAACGGCGACTGGGTGAGGGCCAGCGTGTAGGCGAAAAACGCGAAACTGGACACGCTATTTCCCAGCGTGCTGACGGTTTGCCCCGTCATGAGCAGGCGATAATTTTTATCGGAAAACAGTATCCGGTTGTCGCTCATTCGCCTCCCGCCAATACCCCACTACTCTGCAGCTATTCCACCGCGGCCAGGGCGGCGTCAATGTCGGCAATGAGGTCGTCAAGATCCTCAATACCGATGGAAATCCGCACCAAATCCCGGGGCACCTCCAGGGTCGAACCCGTCACGGACTGGTGCGTCATGGTGGCCGGATGCTCCACCAGCGACTCCACCCCACCCAACGACTCCGCCAAACAGATAAGCCGCGTGGCCAAACAAAACGCCCGGGCGGCCGCCTCGTCGTGGAACCGCACCGAAATCATCGCCCCAAAGCGGCGCATCTGCCTCGACGCCACCTCATGCCCCGGGTGGGTTTCCAGCCCGGGGTACAAAACCGCCTTCACCTTGGGCGACTGCTGCAAATGCCGGGCGATCGCCTCGGCGTTATCGCAGTGCCGATCCATGCGCACCGCCAGCGTCTTAATGCCCCGGGCGGTCAAATATGCGTCGAACACCGAGGGAATCGCGCCGGCCCCACCCTGGAGAAACGCCAGCTCCTCGTCAAGCTTTGCGGAATTCGTGACCACTACCCCACCGACCACGTCGGAATGCCCACCCAAATATTTCGTGGTGGAGTGCAGCACGTGGTCCGCCCCCAACGCCAACGGGTTCTGCAGATACGGCGACGCAAACGTATTGTCCACAACCAACTGGGGGCCGTCGAGCAGCTCGGCAACCGCCGC
>CAJZGD010000023.1 GCA_915275065.1 uncultured Corynebacterium sp.
GGCTGGTGACTAAGACGAAAACGCCTCAGCTAATGATGCAAACAGCGGATGCCCCGGCGCTATTCCCTCACGGACGTCGAAAAGCAAAAAAAGCGAGGCCGCAACCTCGCTTATCGACGCCTAAAGTACGACTACAGGTGCTTAGCCAAAATCTCGGCCACCCCATCATTACCCTTATGCGTCAAATGGGTCGTGATGTTATACGGGTCGGAAGAATTATCAATAATGCCCGCAATCCACCGCTGATCCTTCGCCGCACACATGTCATGGCCTGCGGTATCCTTCTCCAAATCAATCCAGCCCGTGCCCGTGGCCGCAGCCGACTGACGCTGCCAATCATGGGCCGCATTCAGGGAATTCCGCACCGAAATCGTAGAAATCGGCGGGGCAGGCATATTATTGAGCTGCACCGGGCAGGCTGTGTTATTGGCGCCCAAAATCGACGGGTAGCCCACAAACGCAATCTTCGCATTCGGGGCAGCAGCCTTAATCCGGCCCACCTGCGTCTTCATCTCATTGACGAAATTCTCCGTCTGCACCGAATAAATGCCTGGGGCCTTCCACGAATCATTCATGCCAATCTGCAGGAACACATTGGTCGTCCCCGCATTCAACTGCTTGCCCGCCAGCGCCAAATCTACCTCTTTGCTCAACCGCTTATTCGGCTCAATCGGGGCGTAGGCAACCGCGCCCGTGCAGGCGAAATCCTCCACCTTAGCGCCAGAAATCCGGGCCAATGATGCTCCCACTCGACTCTGCCCCTGCGGGCACCTGCCTGCCGGCGTCGGGGCGTTCTTCGTAGCCTTACCCGGACCCTGCATTAGATCCGCAATAACATACGTGGGGTTGGCCATGATCGAATCACCAAACAACACCACATTCCGTTCCTGGGCAGACGCAGCCGGGGTAGCGACCAATCCCCCAATAAGGGCGGTCACAGCCGCGGTAGCAGCAACCGCGAAACGACGAGTTTTAAACATTTAGGCATCCTCTCATTGGGGAACATTCAGTAATCTTTGTGGAAGCATGAAGCATCATCAAAGCATTGATTATATATTTCTTGCACTTAAAGAAGTTACAGCTACACCATAATGGGTAATACTATTGGGGAAACCCGCAACCAAAAACTTACCCAAAACACAGGTGACACCATGAAAATAACCAATAATTCCCCAATAGGAATCTTCGACTCCGGCGTGGGTGGGCTCACCGTCGCCCGCACCATCATGGAGCAACTTCCCGGCGAATCCATCACCTACATTGGGGACACCGCCCACAGCCCCTACGGGCCCCTCCCCATCGCCGAGGTCCGCAAACACGCCCTCCGCATCGCCGACGAACTCGTGGAACGCGGCAGCAAAATGCTCGTCATCGCCTGCAACACGGCATCCGCAGCATGTCTCCGGGACGCGCGCGAACGCTACGACGTGCCAGTCATCGAAGTCATCCACCCGGCCGTTCGCCGCGCCGTCGCCACCACCCGCAACGGCCGCATTGGGGTTATTGGGACCAGCGGTACCATCAACTCCGGTGCCTACCAAGACCTGTTCTCTGTCAACCCCAATGTGGAAATAACCGCCCAAGCCTGCCCCCGCTTCGTCGACTTCGTGGAACGCGGCATCACCTCCGGGCGACAAATCCTCGGGGTCGCCCAAGCCTACATCGAACCCCTCCAAACCGCCGGCGTAGACACCCTAGTATTGGGATGCACACACTACCCCCTCCTCTCCGGCGTCATCCAGCTCGCCATTGGGGACAACGTGACCCTCGTGTCCTCGGCAGAAGAAACCGCCAAAGACGTACTCAAGCAGCTTTCCACCACCGACATGCTTGCCGACGAATCCATCACCCCAACCCACCACTTCGAATCCACCGGTGCCCCAGAACTCTTTTCACAGTTGGCTAAACGATTCTTAGGACCACATGTGACGCACGTCGAAAAGCTAGAACCGATGTAATCCGCGACCGGAAACCCCATAATCTTTTCCTTATTGGAGAAAAACATGGGAAAGTAGCAACATGAAGGTTATCGTTCTAGGAAGCTCAGGCAGCGTTGGCGCCCCAGGAAACCCTGCCTCTGGATACCTCATCCAACCTTCCAATGGGCAAAGCCTCCTCATGGACATTGGTCCTGGCGTTCTCGCTAAAATGCAAGAATACCAAAACCCCAATGACGCGCACATGCTTTTCAGCCACCTTCACCCCGACCACTGTCTCGACTTTCCCTCACTCCTGGTTTGGCGCCGATACCACCCCACCGCCCCGGCGCAACACCGCAACATTTGCATGGGGCCACACCACACCCCAATACACCTAGGGCGACTCAGCGCCGACATTCCAGATGAAGTTGATGACATGTCCGACACCTTCGACTTCCACCCCTGGCGCATTCGCCACCCCCACCCTATTGGAGACTTTACCGTCACCGCCTATCCCACAATCCACCCCATCGAGTCCTATGCCATGCGGGTAATCGCCCCCAATGGCAGAATCATCGCCTACTCCGGCGACAGCGCCTATACCACTGAACTCATTGACTGTGCCCGCGATGCCGACATCTTCCTCTGCGAAGCCAATTGGGGAAAGTCCTGTGACAACAAAGCCCCCAATATGCACATGTGTGGCCAAGACGCCGGAATCATAGCCACCAAAGCCAACGTCAAACACCTTATCCTCGTCCACATCCCACCCTGGGGCGACCCCAATGGGGCCATGGAAGGCGCCCGCCAATACTACGACGGCCCCATCTCCCTCAGCTATTCGGGAATGGAAATCCCACTCTAAACACGACGCAACCACAAACCCTCACTTCCCCAATGTAGGCTCAACCCCATGACTTCATTCACTCGCGCCGACGGCCGTGCCCCAGACCAACTCCGACCCATCCGCATCACCCGCGGATTCACCACCAACCCTGCGGGATCCGTACTCATCGAATACGGCAATACCCGAGTCATGTGCACCGCCAGCGCCGAGCAAGGCGTCCCCCGCTTCAAAAAAGACTCCGGTGAAGGCTGGCTCACCGCCGAATACGCCATGCTGCCGGCAGCCACCCATGAACGCATGCCCCGCGAATCCATGCGCGGCAAGGTCAAGGGCCGCACCCACGAAATCTCCCGCCTCGTTGGGCGATCCCTCCGCGCCGCCATTGACCTGACCCTATTGGGGGAAAATACGATCAACATTGACTGTGATGTGCTGCAAGCCGACGGCGGCACCCGCACCGCCAGCATCACCGGCGCCTACATTGCACTTGCCGACGCCATTGCCTACCTCACAGCCCAAGGCGTTGTCCCCGGAAACCCACTCCTCCCTCCAATAGCGGCGGTATCTGTTGGCATTATCGACGGCCACGTGTGCCTCGACCTTCCCTACGAAGAAGACTCCCGTGCCGATGTTGACCTCAATGTCATCATGACCCAGGGAGGAAAATTCGTCGAAATCCAAGGTACTGCCGAACACAATACCTTCAGCCGGGAAGAATTGAACGCAATGCTTGACTATGCGGAAAAGGGCTGCAAAGAACTCATCGAAGCCCAACTCGCCTCATTGGGGAAATAGGCATAATGAAAATTCTCCTCGCCTCCAATAACCCCAAAAAAGCCCACGAATTGCGCACCATACTTGCCAATAGCGGCATAGAAATCCTCACGCTTGCCGACGTCCCCCACTACGACGAACCCATTGAGGATGGCCGCACCTTCGCCGATAACGCCCTTATCAAGGCTCGCGCCGGGGCGCAACACACCGGATTGGTGACCATTGCCGACGACTCTGGTTTCACGGTGGAAGAACTCAATGGGTGCCCAGGCGTGCTCTCGGCGCGCTGGTCCGGGCAGCATGGCGACGACCAAGCCAATAACCTTCTCCTATTGAAACAGATGGCGCACGTGCCGGAGGAACGTCGACAAGCGGCATTCGTGAGCGTGTGCGCACTTGTAGTCCCCAATGGGGAGGAGCATGTGGTGACCGGGCAATGGGATGGGTGGATGCTTACCGAACCCCGAGGTGACAACGGTTTTGGCTACGATCCACTCTTTTTACCCAATGAAGAATTCCCCAATGGGCGGAGTAGCGCACAGCTGAGCCCCGCGGAGAAGAATGCGCTCAGCCACCGCGGTAAAGCATTGGCACAACTTGTGCCTATTGTTACTCAACTGTCGCAATTGTCGGAGGCGAATTCGGACTAGCCACCCCCGAATATTCATCCACCCGGTCGAAAAACGCCCGCGATTGTTCAAACGCCCCATACCGGGTCGGCGGCGCTTTGGTAAACCGCAATGGCTCATCCGGCCACCGTCGCCTTCCAATACGGCTCGTTACCGAATCCTTCTCAATCCGGCCATTGCACGGCTTTGTGGGGTCGTCATCGTTCTCCTTGTTATGCCGCATACACAACGGCACCATATTGGGGATTTCCGTCGGCCCACCCGCCGCAAACGCCTGAATATGATGAATCTGGCAATACCGCGCCGCAATCCGACAATCCGGGTGCGCGCACGTCGGATACGCGGCCGTGAGCACCAGCCGTTGCGCATCATCGGCGAACCGCCGCACCTCAATGGGCTCCGAAAACTCGACTCCACCAGCAAAATTACGATACGGCACCGTCACCCACCCAAACGGTTCCAGCATCCGATCCGCATAGCCGCGCAAATCCACCACCGTACCGTCCGTGGTCAGGTATTTTCCATCCCGTTTCTCCAATAGCCATGGGTGGCAGATCACCACAAACGGCCGATATTTAAACCCCAGCGGGTTATCCTCCCCGTTTTCGCCTTCGCTTTGCGACGCCTCCCGCTCGCCGTACGTAATAACCCGCCGCGTAATAATGGTGGCCTTGGCCTCCGCAATGGAACAAGCATGCCCCTGATGAAACATGGCCTTGGCCTCATCATCAATAAGACTATTCATCCGGGCCAACACTTCCGCAGGGGCCTTAATATTGAGATACCCCTTACCATCACAATCAACAGTACGGCTAAACCTGGCCCAATCACTGCGGGGCTTATCCGCGCGCTGCCGATTCAACGCCCCCACCACTTCTTTCAGATGCTCCTCCAGCTCATTGAGGGAATCCGCACCAGCCCGAGCAATTATATCGGCAAACAACCCCTCCCGATCCGCCTGACTATTGGAGAGTTTTCGCCAATACTTCCCAATGGTAAAAATGGTGTCGAGCGACAACCGGGCAGTTCGCATAGCGGCCAACTGGTCGGCGTCGAAAAGCTCGGCATTGCGCAACAACCGGGTAGCGGTAAGATGCGACGTCCCCAATAGGCGGGCAAGATCTTCGGGCTTGGGACGCGATGCCTGCAACTCCACCAGCAGTCCCGCAGCATCATGCAGAACCCTGGCAAGCAAATCAAGCACCGGCGTCGTTGTCATAACCCATATTTTAGGCCCACTACCAGCGATTTTGGCCTTCCAGGGAACTTTCTCACATTTTTGCTTTTACCCTGTCCAAAATTTACGGCTGATCCAATTGGAACTTTTCCGTCACTTCCTGCCGACGCCACCGCTCCACAAAAAACGACAAGAACGGAATACAACCAGCCAACGCCGTCACCACCCACCGCAGCGGGGGCCACAACGCCTTCGTCCCCAAATTCAACGTCGCCAATAGGTACAGAATATAAAACAGGCCATGAACCTGCCCAATATAATGCGCCCAACTAGGAATCGACATCCCCAATAGGTATTGGGCAATCATGCGGGTCGTCAAAATCAGCAACCACACACCAGTAACCCACGCGGCAATGGAAAACCACCGCAACGCGGTCCGCACCCGCTTTTTCCGATCAGGGTGAATAGTGCTCATTGGGAATCTCCTTTACGACGGCGAGGTTGATTGAGCCGATTAAACTCCTCCACAGACAACTGTTCCCGCTGCGGAAGAAAAGACTCGTCGATAAACTGCGGCGACGCCCCCGTCGCCCCCTGAGCTCCCCGCGATGTCGGCGGCACCTGCGGCGTGGTGGAATCACCAGAACCATTATCTTTCTGCTGCTCCACCTCAAACGCAAGTTTCTCCGACTCGTACGCCAAAATCTTGCGATACGCAAACACAAAAAACAACCCAAAAAACGGCCATTGGAAGGCATAACCCAAATTCTGAAACGTCCCCGAACCTGACTGGAATCTAGTCCACTGCCACCATGCCAATGCCCAAGTGCACACAACGAGAACGGCGAGGAACATAATATGCCACGCCTTCACCCGAACTTTTTTCACCGGTCGCAGCTCAGTAGGATCATCATTGGCGGAACTCACAAATATAGAGGATACCCCTTTTCCAGGGGAATAAAACTCTCCAATAGGGGATTTGGGTTTCTGGCGGTAAGAACGGTAGAGTGCTAAGGACAAGCGCCTGTGGCGGAATTGGCAGACGCGCTGGATTTAGGTTCCAGTGCCCGTGAGGGCGTGGGAGTTCAAGTCTCCCCAGGCGCACGAAGGATATCGGAAATGAGAACCAGGTTTTCGGACCTGGTTTTTTCCTATTGGGGAAATTCAGTTGTCACTGCGGCAGCCAGTCGCGCTGTTTGCGGTGGGTCCCACCTGCCAGTTGCCCACGCCGGCGCCGCGTCGCGCCCTGCCTACCCGCCCTGCGCCGGTCTCGCCAGCTGCCGCCCCAGCGAACCCCTATTCCACCACGCCATTTCTAAACGCCCAGATCACCAGTTGCACGCGATTATGTGTTCCCGTCTTTGCCATGGCGGACGACAGGTGAGTCTTCACCGTGGACGGCTCTAAAAACAGGGTCGCGGCAATCTCGTTATTACTCATCCCCTGACATAATTGTGCAACACAGTCTAATTCCCGCGGGGTGAGCACCTCGGAGCTGGAGGTGAAAATGCTTTTTCTGCGGGTGAATTCGGCGATGACGCGCCGGGTGAGGCTGGCGTCGACAAGCCCCTCGCCGAGGGCAGCCCGCCGCACGCCCTCAACCAGGTCCGTCATGGAGCTGTCTTTGAGGAGAATGCCGCACGCGCCAGCCTCCAATGCCCCGAACACGTATTCGTCCATGTCAAACGTGGTGATGACAATGACGGCGGGCGCGGGGTCGAGTTGTTGGATGCGCCGGGTGGCCTCTAGGCCATCACCACCGGGCATGCGAATGTCCATGCACACCACATCGGGTTGGAGGCGTTGCGCCGCGGTGAGGGCCTCTTCGCCGGTGCTGGCTTCCCCAATAACCTCGATGTCGCCGGAGGCTTGGAGGATTGTGGCCAGTCCGGCGCGGATGAGTGCTTCGTCGTCGGCGATGACTACCCGAATTAGGTTTTCCATGTGAGGGCCACTTTCCATCCGTCGGAATCAGGTTCGTTGATGAGTGTGGCGCCACAGTGGTTGGCGCGCTCCTGCATTCCGACGCTACCACGTCCCGGCACGATTCGTCGCGGTTCGCCGGGGGTAAAAATTCCGTGGGTGGTGACCATGAGTCCGGCCTCGTCAAGGTTGATTGTGACCGGTGCCCCCGATGCGTGTTTACGCGCATTGGTGAGGGCTTCTTGGATGGTTCGGTAGGCGCATTGTTGTTCGGGGGCGGTGAGGTTGGTTCGCAGCCCCGGCCCGGTCACGCGAATGCTCATGCCGAGGTTCCGGCATTCCGTAATAAGGTCTGGGATGCGCGCAATCGTGGGTTGGGGTGTGTGGGTGGCCTCCGCCTCCGTGGGGGTGCGGAGGGTGTTGACGGTGGCACGCACGTCGGCAAGCGCTTGGGAAATACTGGTGGAAATGCCTTCAAGCTGCTTTTCGACGGCTGTGGGGTTGCTATGCAAGATCGCCCGTGCCGCGGTGGTTTGGATGGCAATGCTGCTGAGATGGTGCGCGGTGGTGTCGTGAAGCTCGCGGGCGATGCGGGTGCGTTCCTCCGCCAGGAGGGTTTGCCGTTGTGCCGCTACAAGCCGCTGGTTATTGGAGACAATGTAGCCGATACCAACGCCGAGAGCGAAGGATGCGAGCCCGCTGAGAACCCCAATACCCCCGCGGACCAGTAGGCTGCTTGGGGTGGTATTAAAGCAGGTCCACACCAGGGTCAGCATTAGGGTGTAGACACAGGTTTGCGCTATGAGGTGCGGCACTGGTTTGGGGGCGTAGCGGATCACCGCATAGCTGAGGAACGGTATAGCCAGGTTATTGGTGTTGCTATTATGAAGCCCCTGCATGATGGCGGTGCCCATCGTCACAGCCTCGGCAATGAGGCATATCCACAGCATGGAAATCGGTCGCGTGCGACGAAAAAATATTGTTGTTGCTTCAATGATGTAAGCCACGACCATGATAGACACCAGCACGAGTGTGGGTGCTGTCATGCTGAGCGGTGCCATATCCGGCGCGGCGTACATCAGTGCAATCTGCACAATCCCCAGGACGAAGATCGTCCCGGCGATAATCCTGTCGATAACCATGTTACAGATTGTAGGTCTTTACCCGGCCGAGCCCGATGATGGTGGCCAGCCCCGCCCAGCTGACGCAGAGCAGCATTCCCACCATCGTTCCATAGGCCGCGGTATTGCTGACCCCCACCGCCGACACGATGGATTGCAGCGGCAGCCAACCGTATGCGTGCGAGTCCCAACCCAGCACGGTTCCCAGGGTGGTTACTGTTGCTTCAATAATGTAGACGATCCCCATAACGACGCCGGCGATCGGCCCGCTGTGGGTTGCAAGCGTCACCGCGGCCGAAGCAACCGCCAGCAGCGTCAGCGCAATGATTCCTCGCAGCCACACCAGCAGCATGTCGCTTGCCGACGCCGCCCAGCCGACCCCGCTCAGTGCTGTGGCGATGCTCGTCACCACCACCGTGATGAGGCAGCTCACGGCCACGATTGCGGCCGTGACCACCGCGACCGTGCCCAGCATAGTGAGTCCCCACCGGCCGCGGCCCCGCAGCACCTTCCACATGACGGCCCCATGGCGGAAATTACCGGCAACCAGAAGAATCCCCAATACCGTGACCACCACATAGGAGAGACCAATGCCGCTCGATTGGCTGGCGGTGCCGGTCACGTCTAGGCCCTGAAGCTGAAAGTGTGGGCTGCCTGGTTGGTTGTTACCAATCACTTGTTGAATCTTGTCGCCGGTGGCCCCACCAATTTGTGGGGGGTCAACCTTCATGAGTGACCGCAATACCCAGTGCAGCACGGATCCCACCGCCGCCGCCAGCAGCATGACCGCCGCCGTGATGCGAATTGCGGACAATTGAAATGCTGTGTAGAGTTCGGTTTTCATTATTGTGCTTCTCCCATGGTGTCGAAGTAGTGATTTTCTAAGTCGTCTGTTGTTGGTCCCTGGAAAATTGTTTGGCCGGTCCGAATCATGGTGACCTTATTGGACATTGCGGCGGCCTCCGCCAAATGGTGTGTGGATACCACGACCGCGTGCCCTCGCTGCGCATAGTTCTTCAGGAATGTGGTGAGCCATCGGATTCCCTCCGGGTCGAGTCCGTTCGCAGGCTCGTCGAGAAGCAAAAGTTCGGGTTCCCCAATGAGCGCCGCGGCCAGCGCGATCCGCCGCTTCATGCCCAGGGAATAGTGCTTGATTTTCTGGTCCGCCGCGTATTCTATCTGCGTGAGCTGCAGCATTTCGGTGACCTGTTTTGCGCCGAGATTGTGGGAGAGCGCCACGCTGTGCACGTGCTGCCGACCGGTGAGCCCGGGCAACAGCCCACCCTCGTCCAATAAAATCCCCACGTCACGGGTCAATTCCACGCTGCCGGAACGCTTCACCAAACCGAGTACCGCCTTGAGTAGCGTTGTCTTGCCCGCTCCATTGGGGCCGAGCAGCGCCACCACGTCGCCCGAGTCCGCCTGAATCTGCGCGTTGCGCAGCACGGTCCGGCCCGCGAACGAGACCGTTACATCCTGTGCTTTCAATACCGTTGTCATGCTTTCATTCTCCCGCTCTCGAATGGAAAAAACATCGGCTGAACAGGCGAAATCTACATCTCCGCCATTTGGGGGAGGTGTTAGGGTTTTCTGTTACGACGGGGGTAGGTTGCCGGTTATTGGTGTGGTTTTCCTGGTGGCAGCGCACCATAGCCAAAACCTCCCCCGCCCATAGATTTATGGGCAGACAGATGGGGGAGAGCGGACTAATCTTAAAGCTAAAAATGCTGGTTATTACGCGGTTTTCCGCAAGCAAAACGAGGTTCATGTCATGCGCAATATATGTCGGATAGTTCTGGCCATAACGACAGCGGGAATGCTGGCCGTCGCATCTCCCAGTGCGTTATCGCAGCCTATGCCACCGGCCAGCGCTCCGTGCGCCGACCTCGATGTTATTTTTGCCCGCGGCTCCGGCGGGAAGCTCAACAGCGTCGAAAGCCTGCGGCTCCAAGCCCAGGTTGCGGCGGGCGCCAAGGCGGCGGGCATCACCACGAACTTTTACGAGCTCGGTTCCCGACCCGACCAACAGTACGCCTACCCTGCGGTTTCCGTGAACGATGAGAAGGGCGCGTTGACCGCGCTCGGGGCCAAAGTCAGCGGTGGTCAGGCGTTCGAATACGGCAGGAGCGTGCGCATCGGGGTGGCGGACGCGGTGCACTACATTGCCCAGCGCGTCGAAAAGTGCAAGGATGCGCGATTCTTCATAAGCGGGGTGTCGCAGGGCGCGCAGGTCATTGGGGAGGCCTATCGGGAACTGCCGGATAACCTGCGGGAACGAGTGATTTTTAATGCGCTCTTCGGCGACCCCAAGCTGTATTTGCCGGAGGGGCAGCCCGAGCTGACGGCGGCGGGCATCACCTATCCGCGGTACGAGCGTGGCGAGCGGTCCGAGTGGCGGCGTGGGGTTCCCGACCCGTCGACGTTTGTCGGCTCGCTGGGCGCCCGCATCCCCTATCTGCCCGAGGGGTGGACGCACACAACCGGATTGTGGTGCAACGATAATGATTTTGTGTGCGGGTCCGACCTGAACCCCCTCGTCGACAGCGGTCATCACCAATACGATGTCGAGGATGGCCCCATTGACCAGGCAGTTCGTGAGGCCCTGGATCGGTACGCTCACCGCCTTGCCGTGCCCCCGCTTGTCGACGCTCGAACCACGGGCAGGGAGCCCGCCGCTGCCACCCAATCACCCGCCCTGTCCGTGGCAGTCAACCCCACCCCCGGCGGTACCCTGCTGTCTTGGGATGCCGCCACCAATCCCTCCGGCGGATGGGTTGTGCAGGTTGATGGCGTTTATCTCGGCAAAACCCAGCCCGGGGCCCGGTCGATCACCATCACCGACTTTGTGCCCACCCGCAGCACCGAATTCAGCGTGGCCCCCATCAGCGCCGATAATCTCATGGGGATTGGCCGGGCCGCGTACCTCCATGAGTAATAAGTGGTGAGGCAATGCCAGACAAGGCGGCGTCGTCAAGCGTCATTCAATAATGCATGTCCTTGCTGTGCGATATCCTGTTGGTATTTGAAATTCATTGCGGTGAGGAGCAATCGTATGTGCAAGGCAGGGGTAGATCATGTTGTACAAATACTACGGGTATGCGGATTCAGTGTTGTGCAATATGATAAAGAGCGTTCCCTGGGGACGGATTTCCTAATTTTTGTTCGTGACCACCAACATTTCGATCTTGGGGGATTTATCAAGGTCCAGGTGGGGAACTGGCCAAGTCTGATGGAGAACCCCTCCACCGATAATGGTCGTGTCGGTTGGTGGGTTCGTGATTTTACTTATCATGATGATCCTTTCCCACGGTTACTCGTGCTTTTCGACGAGAATTCCGAGGAAGCCTATTGGGTTCATGTTACGAAAAATAAGGTTCTGGTCACAGGGCAAGAGCAAAAAATATTTGTTCCCAGGGAAAATGTTATTAATAACGAGTCTGTTGGTTCTCTGGTTGAAGCTGCCTTCGGTAAGCTGCCCCAGCCAGCAGAACTGCCTGGGGTATCTGATGCGGATCGGTTGCGATATGCATTAATCGCTCCCCAGTTGATTGTTCCACACCCTCACTTACCACTGCGTACTCTTTCGTCTGCTGAGGCCATTGCGCTTTTATCATTAGCGCAGATGCTGATGCTTAAGGGGGCCATGGAATATAAAATTACTGGTGCATTGCGCAGTCACCATGATGACCCCTCGTGGAGGTTGTATTCCGCATTATTCAAATGGATTGATAAAAGACAAGCCGCCTCTATTTTGAGTTTTCCATCGGCAAATGTGGAAGCCAATGTTGCGGCAGCGGCAGAGGTAATAAAGGCAACGGTTTTGTTTGAGGAACACTTGCCGCAGCGTGCTTGTGAGATCTTGAAGAATGCGTTGGCGGCGCGGGATGATTATAATCCTGTTGATTTGGCGTGGTTGCAAGTGCATTTAGCTCGGAACTTGATTGAAATTGGCGAATTTGATGAGGCATGGGACTTAGCATTAGAAGCATCACTGATTGGGCGGCGGGAATATCAAGATCCCACAGCGCGATATGTGGCTGGTGTAGCCATGGAGTTCGTGTTTCAACTGAACGATCTGACAGGGAGACAGGAAGCGGAGAACCTGTTTCGGACGATTATGAAATATTCCCCCGATTCATCGTCGTGGTTGAGAACCCAAATCTTGGCTGGTGGGCTTACGGACTTCATCGAAAAGAACTATCCGCAATGGCGCGATGCCGAAATAATTCTTGGGAAGGAATACGACAATACTATTTTAAAGGCGCATTCTACGAGTCTAATGACGGGGTTTGCCGCGGACGCCAATGCTTGGCGGCATGCTGTGGCAGCATTTGCATGCTATTGCCTGCTGTCTGCTGCCAGCACAGATGAGCTGGTATATGCTCTGAATATTCTGCGGGTAGCTGGGGCTCAAAACGAATTAGAACTTGCCACCTCCCGGTTCCTTCATTTCGGGCCTGTTGAACCACTCGCACGAATAATGAATGAATTATCGCTAGAAGATGCTACGAAAAGTTCGTTACCATGTGACTTTGCACTAGTCGGGAACTGCGTGGCACTCCTTGATACGAGCACTGTGGATAACCATGCTCTCTGGCTTCTGAACGAACTCAAAAACCCTAGTAAAACATATGTTTTTGGAATCTCTCGGTGGTATGAGAACGAGATCATTCAAGTACTCGCAAAGATCTATGGTGCCTGTTCCTCAGAGGTAATGGCCAAGATCCAGGATTATCTCATTACGATACCTGGCATCCAAGATTTGGAGCTTGCCGCATCCTATGCGGAGCTCATCAAGTCCATCATCGCAGATGATCTCAACCAGGGGAAGGAATGGGATAGTGAGAAACTACAGAAATTGGTAGCACGTGGCAAGATTGATAATGAGTTATTAAAAGGAACGATAGAACAGCTTCGGGCAGTTCATGATACCAATTATGACCGGCTTTTTGGAAAAATTCGGATTGGCGATCTGAATGCCTTGGCAAGTTGGCAAGACTTCGATAATTTACCAGACGGTATTGTCCAACGAGCAGTGCTGCATTTAGCAAACCTAGTTGATCACATCATCGCAACCGCAGCTTCTGGAACACTTCCTGGATCATATTCCAGAAGCTATAGCCACCTTTCTATTTTGGTGCGCCTCAATATTTCGCACCCTCATTGTGCTCATTGGCGGCCTTGCCTCAGGATGTTTAATAATCGTGTTTCTTCAATAGATTTGGTTCCGGGGATAGAAACAATGATTGATGAGTATCAAAAAATCCCTGCAGATGTTGCACGTGATATGAGGGAACCTCTGATGAGGTTGATGGGGAAAAGTGATACGTTGAAGATCATCTATCCTGATAGGGATGCCGATGTTCGTGGTCCAGCATCGGCATTATTAGGATTGCTATTCCCCGAAGATGTTCCAATGACTCAAGTCGCCCAGATGCTTCGGGGAGACGCAAGTTTAGTGAAGGCCGCAGTAAAGATTCTAGCCCAACGAAAAGAAAAATTATCATTATCTTTGTTCGCTAGGTTGAGTAAACATGACAGTTTCGAGGTGCGGGAAGCAGTCGTATCCGCACTGGTCACATGGGTTCTTGAGGAAGTTCGCCAGGAAGAATCCTTTTCCCTGCTTACAGAGATCGTTGCAGATGCCAGTGTTTGTTTGATCAGCACCATATTGTCTCTGGTGTCTCAATATCCTCGCTCTGATGCGGCTGAAAAACTACTAGGCTTAGTTGCGGAAAAAGACTATGCGGTGGTTCCCCGACAGCTAGAGATCATCAAAACAAAATGGGAAAGGCAGTGACCTCCCCGATTCGCCGTGACCCCCATCAGTGCCGATAATCTCATGGGCGTGGGACGAGCAACGTACCTTCATTAGTGCAGGAAACTGTGTTCGGTGACCCCAGAAATGGGGTCTTTTTTGTTGGTGTGGACAAGGTATTCGGGAAAAATATTCTAAAAATGCTGCATATCTGGGGGGATGTCCTTCCAATGTGAACATTGAGCCGGGGACCTGTAAAAAGAGGGCTTTTCATATCAGGTAAAGCACAGCTAGTCTCAAATTATTAATAATATTCTGTCTATTTTTAAATAATGTGAGGTAAATACTGGCCTCAGTGTATTAACTAAATATAAGGATAGTGGAGTTAACAATAAGAAAATATCAAACTTATTGTTGGTAATTATTCTTATGCCGCATCTCATTCTTTGAGCGTCATCAGATGATGACTGCCTCAAGATCTGCAAATATTTTTCTCTTATCGAATGGGATTCCATTGTGAATGTAAAACGATTTTTTCGTGCTTTCTGTGCAATAACAACTGCCGCGATACTTGCAGTGAGCACTACAACGACCGCAAATGCGGGTGTGATATCGCTTTGTCGAGGAAAAAATTCTTATCACTGCCTCGCGTTTTCGGGCTATGGTCCAACCACCGGAACCTGGGCAGATGTGCGTTATCCAGGTTCTCCTAATGGGCATAACTGCACCAGATATGTCGCCTACCGGCTGGCTAGGGGAGGTGTGCCGGATCAAGGTACATGGGGTAATGCCGGGGAATGGATCCACCGGGCCCCTAATGCTAAAGATCATAATCCCACGGTGGGGGCGGTAGCCTATTGGAGCCCCGATTGGACCCGCCGCTATTGGGGGCATGGTTGGGGACACGTAGGTGTGGTTGAAGCCGTCAACGGTGATGGTTCCATCGACGTTACATGGGATAGCTATGGTGATGGCTTTGCCGTTCGGGAGCGGGTGAGCGCCGAGCATCTGCCCACCATGTACCTGCATATCGACGATGGTGCTATTGCCCGTTCTGGTGGGCATACCGGCCCACCACCCGGAAAAAGCCCGGTAGGGCACCTGGATACGGCTGAGCCGGGTGGACCAGGAGTAATCCATGTGCGGGGTTGGACCTATGATCCCGATGATGCATCGGTACCCTTGCGGGTTCATATTTATATTGGCGGCACTTTTGGTGACCCTCAAGCTGAGGGGCATGAAGTCGTGACAAATGTGTCACGCCCCGATGCCCATGCGCAATATAATGTTGGTTTTGATCACATGATTCCTACTGCTAAAACCGGAGTGCAGGATGTGTGTGCCTATGGCATTAACATTGGGGGCGGCACCGATAACACATTCCTTGGCTGCATAAAATCTGAAATAAAAACAGCTAACCCGGTGGGACACTTGGACACTGTGGACTATGCTTCACCAGGAGTAATCCATGTGCGGGGCTGGAGTTTTGACCCTAACGATGAATCTGCACCATTGATGGTTCACGTGTATGTTGGTGGTCCTGCGGGTGATCCCAATGCTGAGGGATACCAGATTATGACGAATGCGTCACGCCCTGATGTCCATGCACAATATAACGTTGGTTTCGACCACATGATTCACACCAAGAAGACCGGGGTGCAATCAGTGTGTGCCTACGGGATTAACATTGGTCCTGGTAACAATAATACGTCTTTAGGGTGCAAAGACGTGGACATTAAGGAAGGCCCAGCCCCTGACCAACCACCAGCAGACGATGGCGATCCGCAACAACCAGACAAGAAATCACAATCGTCTGGTATGGCTGGGGGG
>CAJZGD010000024.1 GCA_915275065.1 uncultured Corynebacterium sp.
CCGCCACTTTCAGCGGCCGAATATCGTCGAGTGGCACAAGTTTCCGCAGGAAGGCTGCATAGTCAGCTAGGGTATCTGCTTCGGTGAGCTCACCGGGATGCCCGTGATAGGTGGGGATTTTTTCCACCAGGTTGGTGACAATGTCGGCAAGGCCGGTTTCTTGTCCAACTGGGCGGGCACCGGACCGGCACATTTTGATGCCGTTATATTCCGCGGGGTTGTGGGAGGCGGTGAACATGGCGCCGGGAATATCCCGATCCCCGGAGACGAAATACAGTTGGTCGGTGCTGGTGAGCCCGAGGAATATCACGTCCATTCCTTGGGACAGCACGCCATCGGCGAATGCTCTGGCCAGTTCAGGTGAGCTGGGCCGCATGTCATGGCCGATGGCAATGGTGTGGGCTTCTTCTTTACGCATGAGGCGGCCGAAGGCTGCACCTACATCAGTAATAAGTTCGGGGGTAATGGATTCCCCTACGATTCCGCGCACATCGTACGCTTTAATCACGTCGGTCACTTCTTCGCGTGAACGCATCCCTCAAGCCTTCTCTTTTTAGTGGAGTCAAACTTAGCCAATTCTACCCACTGATTGCGAAAAGAATTACTTGAAAGTGGTATCTGTGTCGGAATCGGGGTCATCGGTTGGTTCATCGTCCAGTTCTTCGGCGTCGGGAACAATGGTCAAATGGCCTCGTTGCGTGGGCTTTTTCCCACCACGGTGTGCCGGATGGTTGGGAACATATTCTTCTGGTTTATGCCCGAATGGGGCATTGGGGGCAGCACTACCGAAATCCGGGGGCGGCATTTCGGCTTTAGCACCGGTGCGCATTCCCTCAAATGGGGTGTAGTGGTGAGTGGTCTCTGCAACAACGTCGACCAGCGCCATGAGATCTTCATCGTCTTCGATGGAGGGGACGCGAATAAGCCTCCAACCCATGGGGGTGGTGATTTTTTCAGCGTGTTCGGCACATAAATCCCAGCTGTGGGGGTCGTCATTGCCTTTGAGGGGACCTATGTAGGCGGTTGATTGGGCGTACGCATAGGTGAGCGTCGCTACGGCAGGCTGGCCGCAGCCGGGGCGAGAGCAACGACGGAATTGATTCACGTGTCAGAGTTTAGACCGATTTGGGTGACCATTTTGGTACCACCCCGATTTTCGGCGTGCCCTTTGCCCCCAAAGTGGGCAGGGCGGTTTAGGCTTAACCATTATGAATGATCGTCGTGATCGGCACGGTCGCGGGGTACGTGGCCCACTCATGCCGACGAAAATCCCCCGTTACCGCAGGCGACCTGAGCTTTTCGACGCCGCGGTATTGGAGGCTTACGCTCCCATTCAGCAGCAGTTCACCGTAGAGCTTGAATCTCTTGACATTGCGGTCGATACGATTCCCCGGATGCGCCTGAATATGGATTGGGATTCGTTTCCGCCCGAGGTCGTGGTTGATGGCCCAGTACCGCTTGGTCGGATCATTCAGGCAGGTATTGATGTTCATGGGCATCCGACTCGGGCTAGGATTGTGATTTTTCGCATGCCTATTGAGCAGCGGGTGCGAGGCGCTAAGGAACGGCAAGAGCTCTTAACAATTGTGCTCACCCAGTTAGTGGCACAATACTTGGGCATCGGCCCTGAGGATATTGATCCCCATTTCCGATCTTATTAGGCCGGTTCTCGGACAAAGACCAGCCTCACCTATAAGGATGAGGCTGGTCTTTGTGTTTTCATTCGGTAATACCCTGTGGGGTGCTACCTCCTTTGGTTAAGAGCAATTAACCGATATCTCGCTTTAGACGGCGCCGCTCACGCTCCGACAGACCGCCCCAGATACCGAAGCGTTCGTCATTGAGCAAAGCGTACTCCAAGCATTCGTCCCGAACGGCACACGCTTGGCAAATACGCTTTGCCTCACGTGTGGATCCGCCCTTTTCAGGGAAGAATGCTTCTGGATCGGTCTGGGCACATAGCGCCTGCTCTTGCCACTCCTGTTCGGCTGCACCAAACAAGTCATCAAGAGACATGCTGCGCCCTGACCGAGTGCGAGGCGCGGAGTTACTAGCCTTATAGTCCACGCCACACTCCTCTCGTTGTTTTATGTTTTATGCCTTTACCAAAGGTAAAAGCCGTGAACAATAACTCCTTAACATACAGTTATATAATACTAAGAATTGCCTTAAATCTACCGTAATTCTATAAAAACCGCCGGTAGCGACCACTCCCGTCATCAAACTGTAATAATAAAGGACCTGCTTTCAAGTGAACAACACACTACATGTCAAGTCAAGCCCAATGGCATGAATTTTCTTTCATTGGTGTCATTTTCCCAAGACAAAAACCACATTAGTAACACAAATAACACTGTGCCCCATGATGATAATTTTCATGGGGGTACTATATATTGTGCTTCACCCCCGGTTTATAACGCTAGAGCAACAATTATGGTGCATCGAGAAAAAATATGCATGCAGACCTCGACCAGGGAAAAACACTAAAAAATCAGATAAAAATGGCCGCCCTATACCAGCGGCCATTATCAAGTATACTACTTATCTACGCGTCAGAGCTGAAACGAATCCCATTATCCGGAATTTTTACCCCAGGCCACACCCGCAGCCCATCCCGAAGCTCGCATCGGGCCCCAATATGTGCCCCTTCGCCGATGACGCAATTCTTGATTCGAGCATTCGCCCCAATCCGAACCCCATGCCCAATGATGGAGTCTTCCAGCACCGCACCTGGTTCGATTGTCACCCCATCAAACACCACAACATCATCCAGTCGACAGCCTGCCCCCACTTCAGTGCCCCGACCAATGACCGTGCCGCCCAACAGCAACGTTCCATCTTTCACCAACGCCGACTCGTCGACAAGCGATTCGCCAGTGCGGCCCACCAATAACGGTGATGGCGCGATGCCCCGCACCAAATCGGAGCTGCCCCGCACAAAGTCGCCGGGGGTACCCATGTCCCGCCAATAGGCATTATCAACATAGCCATACACCGCATAGCCGTCTTCCAAGAGCTTCGGGAATGTCTCGCGCTCAACCGAAACCACTCGGCCCGCCGGAATATCGGCGATGAGCTCCCGACGGAACACATAGCAGCCGGCATTGATCTGATTTGTTGGCGGATCCTCCGTTTTCTCCAAAAATGCCAGCACTCGCCCGGTTGTATCCGTAGGGACACAACCGAACGCCCGCGGATTTCCCACCTGCACCAAATGCAGTGTCACATCCGCATCATTGGCCTCATGCGCCTGCAAAATGCCGGTCAGGTCTGTGCCCCCCAACACATCCCCATTGAACACCATGGTGGTATCGCCCCGCAGCCGGTCGTACACGTTACGGATACCGCCCCCGGTGCCCAGCGCCTCGTCCTCAACCACGTATTCGATATCCAGGCCCAGCGACTCCCCCGTACCGAAATATTCTTCAAATACCTCTGCCTTAAACGATGTGCTCAATACCACATGTTCAATCCCAGCTGCTTTGATACGGGCCAACAAATGCATCAGAAACGGCACGCCAGCCGTCGGCAACATGGGCTTCGGAGTTGACACTGTAAGCGGTCGCAATCGGGTGCCTTTGCCACCCACCAACACCACAGCATCAATGCTATTTTCGGTCACTATCGGTTCCTCCAGTACAAATCATTGAGCACCAATTATTTTTTCATTTTAGTAAAGCCCACCACAACCACCGATCGGATCTTTAGCCCAATCCATAACATTGCACGAATAGGGGCCTGCCACCAGCGCGGATGCCTATCCGCCTGAAACCGATACGCCGACTCATGATGCGCAGGTAGCATACTCTCTGGATGTTTTCCGGCAGAATGCCCCACCGCATGCGTAATTTGTGCCGTAGGGCACAATACGTTGGTAAACCCGGCGCGCCCAAACCGGTCGCCTAAATCCACGTCCTCCATATACATGAAGTAGCGCTCGTCAAACCCTCCGATGCGGCAGAATGCGTCCCACCGCACCAAAAGACACGAGCCAGACAGCCAGCCGGCTACCCGCTCCTTATCCATCACTGCGTTATCGCGATACGCCTTTGACCAGGGATTATTGGGCCAGATTCCGGAAAGTAATGCGTGACCAATCCCATTGCTCAAGGTGGGGATGGCGCGCGCCGACGGATAGGCGGAACCGTCTTCCTGTCGAATATACGGTCCCACGTCCGCGGCGTTCGGCCATCTATGGGCGCAGTTGATGAGCTCGTCGATGCTGCCAGGGTCGAATACCACATCGGGGTTGGCGATGATGAAGAATTCGGGATGGATCTCACCGGATTCTATGCGGGGAATGATATGGCGGGCTGCAATATTAATGGCCGTGCCATAGCCCACATTTCCCCCGGTAGGAAGGAATTCTACGGTGTCATTATTACGTGCCGCCTGTTCCGGGGCGCCATCGGTGGAACCGTTGTCGGCTAGGTACACCTGGGTGGGTAGGGTGGTGGCAGTGGGGATGGAGTCAAGGAACTCGGTGAGGTATTTGCCTGGGGAGTAGGTCACGGTGATGACTGCCAACCGTGGTGATGAGTTTTCCGCTTTGGTACTGAGCTTATCGGTGACGGCTGTGTCACTCATTGGTGTCTGAACGGGGGCGTTATTAGGTGTTGTGCTATCGCTATGTGATGGGTTGCCGCAAGTCGTGTCACCATGTGTTATGCCATTATGCGCCATATTATTGTGGGTTTGAATGTGGGGGGTGTCGCCAGTTTGGGTGGCAGGTTGAGTGCTATCTTGTTTATCGCTGTTATCCACCTGCCTGATTCTACTGTGCGTGGCGTGCTTGCCCCCAAAAGCAGTTCTACGCGACCCCATCAAGGTGTTTCTCAGGCGATGACAGGTTATTCTTGTATTCACTTTAACTGTTTTCTAGTTACCCCTTAAAGGAGTATCGGAAGCACTATGGGTTCCAAAACTCGACGTAATCGTCCTATTCGCACACCATCAAGGTATGGCCCTGACACATTACAACAGGGTCATACTGCTGTGAAAGCCTTGGTGTCATTTATGTCTGCCCTAGTGCTTGTTGTCTCTGGGGTTGGTTATTTCGCCATTGGCCGAGTGCAAAGCAATATTGCTAGTGCCGGTTCGTTGGATTTAGGGGCCGCTGGGTTAACTGATGCACTTGATGGTGCGATTGATATTTTGATGGTAGGTAACGATTCGCGTAGTGACGCCCAAGGGAACCCGCTTACCCCCCAAGAGATTGAGCTTCTCCATGCTGGTGATGAGGAAGCTGATAACACGGACACCATCATGGTGATTCGTATCCCTAACGATGGGAAGTCGGCTACCGCAATCTCCATCCCCCGCGACACTTACATTCATGACCAGGTTGCTGGGAACACCAAGATTAATGGCGTGTATTCGGCTTATAAGGCGGAGGAGAAGGAGCGGCTGCTTCAGTCTGGGCAGCAGAACGGCCCGGAGTTGGAGGAGAAGGCTAAGGATGCGGGCCGGAAAGGCCTGATTAAGGCGATTCACGAGTTAAGTGGGATCACGGTCGACCACTATGCCGAGGTTGGGTTATTGGGTTTCGTGTTGCTTACCGACGCTGTGGGCGGCGTGGAAGTGTGTCTGAAGGAGGCAACAAAAGATGAGTTTTCTGGGGCGGATTTCCCAGCGGGCAAGCAAACCTTGACGGGGGCTACGGGCCTTGCGTTTGTGCGACAGCGGCATGGTTTGCCCCGAGGGGATCTTGATCGGATTGTGCGGCAACAGGCGTATATGGCATCCCTGGTGTCGAAAGTTCTTTCGACCGGCACATTAACGTCCCCGGCGAAGTTGGCTAGCTTAGGTAGTGCGGTCACGCGGTCGGTCACTATCGATAAGGATTGGGATGTCATGCAGCTGGCCACCCATATGCAAAACTTGGCAGGCGGTAATGTGAAGTTCAACACTATTCCGGTGACGTCGATTGATGGTGTGGGGGACTATGGTGAATCCGTGGTGACGGTAGATCCCTCTGAGGTGCGTAAATATTTCACCACGTTGTTGGGGAATGAAGCACCTGCAAAACAACCAGCACCGACAAGTAAACCGGAGGAAAAACCTGTCAACCCGGAAAAACAGGTTCTTGTGTTAAATGCTTCCACAGTAACGGGGCTGGCAGGTAATGTGGCGGAAGCGCTCAAGGGGATGGGATACCAGATTTCCGAGACTGGTAATGCCCCAGAGGGGCTTTATAACCAGTCGCAGGTGATGGCCGCCAATGCGGCAGACCCGGATGCTCACGCCCTGGCGGAGCGGCTTGGCGGGCTACCAGTGGTAGTAAGCCCATCGTTGGATAATATGACGCTGACGGTGATTACCGGGCCGGATTATAGTGGCCCTACGGGCAATGCCGGTGATGCTAATTCCACCCCGGCGACTACTTCCCAGGTGGTGGGGCAGCAAGGGTCCGCCCTGGAAGCAGAACAGCGCTCCCCCGTGCTGGATGCTGGCGCAAGTCCTAGATGCATTAATTAACGGCATGGGGCAAAAGCTCCTCTTTCCTACATGGTGGTTTACCCCACAGGACGACAAGGCTACAGGACAGGCTATCTGACCGGTTGTCTCTGACACGCATATCCAACCGATAACCAATATGGCTGATAAACAGGCAGCCAGTGCCCTGCAGATCCCGGCCACAACTACAGCTTCACCGTAGCCAACCATCAGCAACCGCGCTATCAGTCGGTTGTGTTTTTCGAAAGCTCCCGTTCTGAGATCTTGTCCGCATTATCCGTCGATGTGTTGATGCTGGGCATGAAAGTGGAGCTTTCATCCGTCGCTCCTTTGCCCGTTTCTTCAAAGCCCACCATGGCTCACTGGGCTTGCTGGGCTCCGGTAGGTCCCAGGTGGTTCACGGCTGAAGATGAAAGCTCCACTTCCGCAAGTGATGGCCCAATAGCGCGAATCAGCGATTGGAAGTGGAGCTTTTCCTTTGTAATCCTTAGGCTTCGTCACGAACAGTTCTTGCGGCTATCAGCTTGAAGCCTCATGAAACCTCAATCAATCATTGTCCAATCTTTTCGGATGATCCCCACATTATGGGTTTTTCTTTTTAGGATGAACGCCTCTCAGGAAGTGCAACACTCAGCACCACCAGGAGTCAAAGTAATCGGCATATTTGAGAGAAAAACACACCCGGCATCTTCTGATTCTTCATTCAGAAGATGCCGGGTGTGTAATGAAGACCCCGCATGTGGCCCCACCCAACTTAGGGTCACATGCATATATGTTGTGTTTTAGGAGGACTTGCTCTGAGAGCCAGTGCCCGTCCCACCGGAAACGCTGCCGCTGGAGCCGGCCTTGCCATTGCCGTTACCGTTGGAACCACCGTTAGCGCCAACGCCGCCCTTCTCGGAAGAACCGCCGGCGGAGCCGCCGTTAGCACCAGCACCACCCTTTTCGGAGGAGCCGCCCTTTTCAGAGGAACCACCTGCGGAACCGTTATTACCGCTGGTACCACCCTTTTCGGAAGAACCACCGCCCACTACAGAACCATCTTTTTCACCGGACTTGCCGTTAGGATCGCCCTTGCCACCAGCGTTACCATCGGAACCAGCGTCGGTGCCAGCCTTTGCGCTGGAGCCGCTGGACAGAGCGGAGGTGAATGCGGTGAAGAAGCCCTTCAGGTTACCGCTGAACAGAGCCTTGAAGGCAGTGCTCAGGACAGAGATGATCTTCTGGGGCAGGTTCAGGAGCTTGTCCAGGCCGCTGCTGCCGGTATTGATGTTGCCCAGGGAGTTTGCTTTCTGATCGCCCTTGCCTTCGCTCCCGGCCTTGTCATCGCTCTTGCCGTTGTTGTTGGTGCCACCCTTTTCGGAGGAACCACCTGCGGAACCGTTATTACCGCTGTTGCCGCCCTTTTCGGAAGAGCCACCGCCCACTACGGAACCGTCTTTTTCACCGGACTTGCTGTTAGCGCCGGCACCGCCCTTTTCTGCGGAACCGCTGGCAGAACCGCCGTTACCGTTGGCGCCACCGCCGGAGCCACCATTAGCTCCGCCACCGGACTTGTCGGTAACGCCACCGCCGGACTGCGAGTTACCATTGCCGCCACCGTTATTGGAGTTGACGGTCACTCCGCTGCCGTTTCCTTGCTGTGCGTGTGCAGGAACCAATGCTGATGCCGATGCCAATGCTACTGCGGAGGCAATCGCAATCATCTTGCGCTTCATTATTTCTCCTTGCGGATAAAGTTTTTCGAATTGACCTGGCCCAGAGTAGGGCCTGCGCTTATGAAAGAGATTAATTGTTTTTTAGAAGCATGGGTTAAATTTGTCATGTTTTATAAGCATTATCCCCAGACTATTCTCAATATTGCCAGTTTTCCTGCGATTATTTGGCTAAAAACTTAAAAGCATTGACATTACGGGACCATAACAACCCTTATTACTCATTGTTGCCAATTAGTGATCTATAATACAGACGAATGGGAAACATAACTTGTTGACCAGGGTTTTTAGAAAAAACCATAGGCAATCACACTTCAATGTAAGCTTTGTCACAAATAAGTCGTATGGGGGTTTATCGGGGGGATCAATCGGGGCTGATAGCAAAGTTTTCTTGGGTCCAGCACGGATGACTACTATCAACAATCATGGATTTACTTGCAGAAATCTTGGCTTCGGACCCCACCACACCACGACTGACCATATATGACGAAAACACTGGTGCTCGCCTGGATTTTTCCGGAATCACACTGGATAATTGGGCCGCGAAAGTCGCTAACATGCTGATTGAGGAATTAGATCTCACCGAAGATTCGCTCATCAGCATTGACCTGCCCCCTGGCTGGCAGGCTGTTGCTATTGCTTTGGGGGCCTTGGCGGCCGGCATTCCTGTCACGTTTTTCGATACCGCCACCAGTGACGTGGTTTTTGTCGCCGAGAACGCGCATAAGGATGCTACCGAAAATGCCGTCGAAAGTGACACTGCCGGCCCAAGCGAATATTCAGGCGATGTTGTGATTGTGACGAATGATCCTTTTGGCCGTGGCGTCGAAGAAACTGGTGGCACATTATTGCCAGGCGCCATCGACTTTGGCCCGACCGTGCGGTTTTATGGTGATCAGTTCGCTCAGCCAACCCGTTCATTGGCGAATATCGTGGCTGATGCCCTGCCGCAATCGCTTCATCGTTTCTCCCCCACGAGTCGCGTGCTGGTTCAAGGCTGGGCGGATTGGTTGGATTTTGTGGCCAAGGTTTTGGCCCCATTGGCGGCGGGTGGTTCCGTGGTGGTCGCCACCGGCGACCCGGAGAATCTCCCTTCGGAGCGTTTAGAGAGGATTGCTGATATCGAAAAGGTTTCCGAACGCTTACCTTGACGCCTTGACGCACCCAATCCACAACATGCTCAGCGGTTGAGCAACCAGCCCCGGGCCGGCTCCGAACAACCAACAACCAGGTTTCCCGAATTACGATAAAGCAATGATTACGGTCACCGCAGTTTGACCACGAGTTTGCCCCGAACGTGCCCTGCCATGAGCTGCGTGTAGGCGGCTCGGACGGAATCAATATCGAAAGGATATTCGTGCGCAATGTCAATGGTGATTGTGCCGTCGGCAACCAGGCTGGCGATTTCCGCCAGGTCGCTGGGTGGGTGGGCATGCCGCATACCAGTGATGTGCACTCCCCGGAATATTGCCTTTGGCCCGGGAACGAGTGTGCCTATGGCTTTGCGGGACAAGCCTAGGGAAAACCCTAAGGTTACGTATTCGCTGCCATGGCAGTCGAGCAGTTTCGTCACGGGTGTTGGAGCAGCCGCCCGCACCCGATCTACCAGCCCTTCCCCGTAGGCAACCGGAATTGCCCCCAGGGAACGCACATAGTCGGCGTTGGCTTCGCTGGCGATACCAATGACGGTTGCACCCCGGTGAACCGCGAGTTGGGTGGCGAGGGAACCAACCCCACCAGCAGCAGCGCTAATAACAATCACATCACCATCGCGCAGATCAAGCACCCGGAACGCACCACAAGCGGTTTGACCGGGTATCCCTAAAGCTGCGGCGGTTGCAAAGGAGATACCCTCAGGTTTCAGGGTCATGTCCTCCGGCGCAATCAGTATTTCGGTAGCGAGAGCGCCTTGGCGCATGATGTTAGCGACCGGCTGGTAGAGGGTGCCGAACACCGCATTTCCAGCATCGTCGACACCGGCGAAATCGCGCGCCACCCCGCGGGGAAAGGTGCTGGAACGGCGTTGCAACCACTTTTTGGGGGTTATGATACGTTGCAACTTTTCCAGAAACCGCAGACTACCATTGAACGTTTTATAGTCAATGGGGTTGAGGCCAACTGCATGAACCGTAACATTCATACCACGATCGAGTGGCACGGTTGCGGGCAGGGGTTTATCGGATTCGACCAGTTCTAATGCCTCAGGGCCACCAAAATCTGAGTACTGAACGATCTTCATAGTTTCCACACTACTCGCCTGGTTCTGCTACTCAATATGTTGTTCATCATCTTACGAACCCGGGCTTTACTGTTATTTTGGTAGCTATGGCCACTGTTGTGTTTGATTCCGTCACCATCACGTATCCCGGCGCGACACGTCCCAGTGTGGACCGGTTAGATCTCGCCATTGATGATGGTGAGTTTTTGGTGTTGGTGGGTCCTTCGGGTTGTGGAAAGTCCACATCGTTGCGGGCATTAGCGGGGTTAGAGCCGGTGACAAGCGGCCGGGTTTCCATCGGGGGGAAGGATGTGACGGGGTTAGAGCCGGCGGACCGGGATATTGCCATGGTGTTCCAAAACTATGCCCTGTATCCGCATATGAATGTGCGGAAAAATATTGGCTACCCCCTGCGGTTGGCGAAAATGCCGAAGGCGGAGATCGCGGCGAAGGTTGAGGAAACCGCCCGGGTTTTGGGGTTGTCGGAGTTATTAGATCGGAAGCCTAAGGACTTGTCGGGTGGCCAACGGCAGCGGGTGGCCATGGGCCGGGCGTTGGTGCGGAATCCACAGGTGTTTTTGTTGGATGAGCCCTTGTCGAACTTGGATGCGAAGTTGCGGGTGCATATGCGCACGGAGGTGGCGGCGTTACAGCGACGGTTGGGGGTGACGACAGTGTATGTGACGCACGATCAGGTGGAAGCCATGACATTGGGGGATCGGGTGGCGGTGTTGAAGGATGGGGTGTTACAGCAGGTTGCTGCGCCGCGGGAGCTTTATGATCGGCCGGTGAATATGTTTGTGGCCGGGTTTATTGGGTCACCAGCAATGAATTTATTTCCGGGGGTGGTGTTTGGCCGGGAGGTGATCATGGGGGTGCGGCCGGCAGATATGTGGGTGGGGATTGATCCGTCGGCAGCAGCGTCGATAAGCGGAACGGTAGTGTTGGTGGAAGAGTTGGGGTCGGAACGGTTTGTGCATGTTCGGGCGGCAGATGATGCGCTGCTCGTGGCACGGGCGAAGCAGTCGCCGCCGGTGGGGTGTGAGATTCGGGTTGGGTTTGACCCCGATATGGCGCACTTATTTGATCCAATAAGCGGCATTCGTGTGTGATTCGTATCATTTTACCCCTTGTTGTGGCTAAAAAGACACACGTTGTCGTTTTTCTCACTACATTTTGTAGTAAGTATCCTAATTTATCGAAAGGGTGAACCTTATGGCTCTCCGCAGTACTTGGAAATCAATCGCGGCTGTTGTGTTGGTCAGCGGATTGGTTTTGAGTGGTTGTTCGAAGGAATCCACTGGGAGCTCGTCTGGTGGCAGTTCGAATGAGGGTGGGCGTGGTCCTATTACCTATGCCATGGGCAAGGTGGATTCGGAAAAGCTGCAGCATGTGATCGAAAAATGGAATTCGGTCCACCCGGATGAGAAGGTGACGTTTAAAGAGTTGGCCGGTGAGGCTGATGATCAGCGGGATTCGTTGGTGCAAACGTTGCAGGCAGGTCGGGATGACATTGATGTGATGGCTTTGGATGTGGTGTGGACTGCTGAGTTTGCAGCGAATCAGTGGTTGGCACCGTTGGAGGGGGATTTAGCGGTCGACACTTCAGGGCTGTTGCAATCCACGGTGGCGTCTGGCACCTATAACAATAAGTTGTATGCGTTACCACAGAACACCAACGGCCAGTTGCTGTACCGCAATACTGAGGTGATGCCGGAGAGCCCGCAAACGTTCCAGGAGTTAGTGGATTCGTGTTCGAAGGCGAAGGATGCGAAGCAGGAATGCTTGACGTTGCAGCTCAAGCAGTATGAGGGTTTGACGGTCAATACCATTGGTTTCATGGAGGGCTGGGGCGGCAAGGTTTTAGATGATTCGGGTAAACCGGTGGTGGATTCCGAAAACTCTAAGGCTGGTTTGAAGGCGCTTGTCGACGCTTACACTGCAGGGAATATTTCCAAGGATTCGGCATCCACCACGGAGGAGGAGACAGCCCAAGCGTTCACGGAGGGCAAGACCGCGTACGCAATCAACTGGCCGTACATGTTTGACCTGGCGGGCAAGGATCCGTCGAAGGTGAAGGATAAGTTTGAGGTGCAACCCCTGGTGGGTAAGGATGGTGTGGGCGTGTCCACACTGGGTGGTTTCAATAATGGCATCAATGTGAATTCGAAGAATAAGGCGACCGCCAAGGATTTCATTGAGTTCGTCATCAATGAGGAAAACCAAACGTATTTTGCGGAGAATTCTTTCCCACCGGTGTTGGCTTCGGTGTATGACGATCAGGCCTTGATTGAGAAGTACCCGTATTTCCCGGCGTTGAAGCAGTCGTTGGAGAATGCGGTGCCGCGGCCGGCTTCCCCGTTCTACCCGAAGATTTCGAAGGCTATCCAGGATAATGCCTATGCGGCGCTGACCGCCGGCAAGAGCGTGGATGATGCTACCAAAGACATGAAGGCTGCGATTGAGGCAGCGAAGTAGGTTGTCGTAGCCAACACTCAAAACCGCTTGTGATGAGGGGTTTTGGGTGTTTGGTTTTTCATGGTTAGTGGAGGATTATGTGCTCATGAAGCAGGGTTCTACCCGGGCGGCGGTGTTGCTTATTGCACCGGCGATCACGGTGTTGGCGGTGGTTATTGGGTATCCGATTGTGCGGGCTGTTTATTTGTCGTTTCAATCGGATAAGCATTTAGACCCGGTAACCGGGGTGTTTGTGCAGGGTGGGTTTGCCGGTTTTGACCACTATGTGTACTGGTTATCGCAACGTTGTGGGACAGCAACGTGCCCGCCGGGGGTGTTGGCGTCGGATTTCTGGCCGTCGGTGAAGGTCACACTGTTTTTTGCGGTGGTGACGGTGGCGCTGGAGATTGTGCTGGGCATGTTGATGGCGTTGGTGATGCATCGGGAGTTTGCCGGCCGGGGGATTGTGCGGGCGGCGGTGTTGGTGCCGTGGGCGATTCCGACCGCGGTGACTGCGAAGCTGTGGCAGTTTATTTTTGCCGACCGGGGCATTGTGAATTCTTTGCTGGGCGAGCCGGTGGGGTGGACGACGGATCCGTGGGCGGCCCGGTTAGCGGTGATCATTGCGGATGTGTGGAAAACCACCCCGTTTATGGCGTTGCTGATTTTAGCGGGTCTGCAAATGATTCCCCGGGATGTATATGAGGCGGCCAAGGTGGATGGGGCAAATGCGTGGCAGCAGTTTTGGAAGATTACGCTGCCGTTGGTGAAGCCGGCACTGATGGTGGCGGTGTTATTCCGCACCTTGGATGCGCTCAGGATGTATGACCTGCCGGTGATTTTGATTTCGTCGTCGGCGAATTCTCCCACTGCCACGATTTCCCAGTTGGTGGTGACGGATATGCGGCAGAATAACTTTAATTCGGCGTCGGCGCTGTCCACGATGGTGTTTTTGCTGATTTTCTTTGTGGCATTCATCATGATCCGATTCCTGGGGGCGGACGTGTCCGGCAATAAGGAGAAGCGGGAATTACGGCGGGTGAAGCGCGTCGAACAAGATGTCGAATTAGCCCCTGTTGGGCCGGGTGTTTCGCAGCAACCACTGGTGACGATTGGAGCAGGCCGTGCGTAAGGTCAATAATTATTTGGGTGTGGTTTTAATTTTGGTGTGGGGGTTGGCACCGTTTTATTGGATGGTTATTACGGCGCTGCGTGATAAACGCCATACTTTTGATACGACACCGTGGCCAACGTATGTGACGTTGCAGAATTTCCGGGAAGCATTATCCACGGCAAAGGGCAATGATTTCATTAATGCTATTGGGAATTCGCTGCTCATTGGCCTATTGACCACTGTCATTGCGGTGGCCGTGGGGGTGTTTACCGCCTATGCGCTAGCCCGCATGGAGTTTCGCGGCAAGGGGTTTGTGACGGGGATTGTGCTGGGCGCAAGCATGTTTCCTGGTATTGCGTTGGTCACACCACTGTTTCAGTTATTTGGTGATTTGAATTGGATCGGCCAGTATCGGGCCTTGATTATTCCAAATATTTCGTTCGCACTGCCGCTGACGATCTACACGTTAACGTCGTTTTTCCGCCAATTACCGTGGGAATTAGAGGAGGCTGCCCGGGTCGATGGTGCATCACGTGGCACCGCGTTTCGAACTGTTTTGCTACCGCTTGCAGCACCTGCGCTCTTTACGACGGCCATTCTGTGTTTCATCGCCACCTGGAATGAATTCATGCTGGCTAAACAGCTATCCACGGAGGCCACCGAACCGGTCACCGTGGCAATTGCCCGGTTTTCTGGGGAAAGCCATTTTGAATACCCATACGCCTCGGTCATGGCGGCTGGTGCACTGGTTACCATTCCGCTCATCATCATGGTGCTGGCATTCCAACGACGCATTGTATCTGGGCTCACCGCCGGCGGCGTGAAAGCCTAACAGTTATCCCTACCCGGTGTTATTGAGCAGGGATGAGTTCCTGGGCGACCGTAACCCCATTGGGGTCATCAAACTCGACTTTCCAGCTCACCGGGTTAGAGTCGTCCTCAATGTCAATGCTGTCAATGGCCCCGTTTTGTTGCTTTGCACGAGCCTGCTTGGCGGCATCCAGGGCGGTGACCTTAGCTGCCTTGGCTTTGGCAACATCATCATCGTTAGCATCGTCGGTGGGAACCTCGGTGGCCATCCCATCCGGTGTTACCTGGAATTTTTGCACCTTATCGTTGTCCACCACCTTGACCTCTACGACATCCGCATGGTCTTCCCTATCCACATCCACAATGACCACACCGGCATGATCCTTCATGAAGGCTTCCAAGGCCATGATGACCGGGTCGGTCACATCGACAGGCGGCTGATCAGAGGCGGGGGCCTCGGAGGTGGCAGCGTCGGCAACTGCCTCGGTTTTCTCGGCAGTAGTCAATGGTGATACTGGTTGGCTGGCTCGCGCTGGCGCGGAACTCGTGGCATCCTTAGCATCATTACCGCAGGCGGTCATCAGTGGGATGGTAAGAATAAGCGCGGCCGCGCCGAAGGTAACTCGTCGGGTAATTGTCATGGCTACTCCTAAAATTACTGCGATTATTTCTGAATTCCATGAATTACATGTCTGTTACCTAGTCTATACAATATGGAATATGCCGCAGCGAACACCCCAAAACCCCAGCAAGAAACCTGACCCTGCCCCCAGGGAACTCATGGTATTCGACACGCTGATAGGCATGGTCGGGTTTTTTACCTTGATGTTTTTCTTCAATGCGGTCGCCAATATTTTTCAGCCAAAACCAGCGGTGATGCCAGCCATAATTTTATTTTTATGCGTAACACTGCTGCTGGTGTTGTGGCGAATTCGGCGGGCTAAGTTTTTTCCTACTGCTTCCACCACGCCACCAGCCGACGCCATAACACCCGAGCCAGTGAGTGGGGAAACGCCGTCAATTCCCGGGCAAAATCCAGCTGGCGGTGCGGCGGCACCGTCACCGCCGTCAGCA
>CAJZGD010000025.1 GCA_915275065.1 uncultured Corynebacterium sp.
GGCGGTGAGTGCTGCGGTAACCGCCCCTGTTGCTTCGAAAAAATTCGCAAGCCCGAACATGGATGCTTTCGCACCGGTTTCTGCTATGCGGTTTAACAGAATGAATGTGTTGCTTGGCAGGAGGAAGTTGATACTCAATGCGCCTAGCACTTCACCCCGCAGGATCGCATGTTTGGTGATAACGCGAACGCTTTGGAAGAATGCGTGTTCCTTTTGTTCGTGTTTGTCGGCTTGGCGGGGTGGGTTCGCCGGGAGCGGAAGCGTGAGGAGAAAGGAGATGATAAAGGAGATGCTGTTTATTATGAGGCTCAGCGGAAAGGCTTCCGATCCCCCAACCGCGAGTAGTAATGCGCCCAGTCCTGGCCCGGCGGCGCGAGAGGTTTCACTAAAACCCGTGTAAACGCTGTTGTATCGCTCTAGTCCTTCTGCGGGGACCATCGACGGGATGAGTGCTCGACTGGTCGGTGAATATAAGCTAGCGACTGCTGACGTTACGACGGCAACGACCACCCCGGTGAAAACAACGCTGCTCATCGGCACTAAGAGCAGTACCGCAGCGGCGGCGAGGCAGACCACAGCCGCGGAGACATCGAGTAGAAGAAGCAGGGTTCGTTTGTCGAATTTGTCTAGCCAGGTGGTGGCGGAGATTCCCACGAGAACGATGGTGAAGCCTGCGGTGGCATTTACCCAGCCCACACTGTTATTGCCCCCGGCTTTGTTGACCGCCCACGTCATCACAACGGTGTAGGCGAGAGTGCCGATCCTTGAGAACGTGGTGGCGCCGATCAGCCAGTAGGGCCCAAGTTTCTGTGGTCCGATCGTCATAGGGTAAGGGTAGCCTCGCTGCGGAGTGTGGAGTGGCTTGCTTGCCGGCCCATCCCGTTGAACGGCGCCTGTTGTGCCATCACCATAAAACCCAAGCCGGGCCGGTGATTGAGTTAACGGTCTTTTGCCGTTGTGTTGGCTTGTTCGCGGGCGAGTATGGATGGGAGTTTTTCTGCCCATTTGAGTGAGTCTTTCACCCCGTCGGCGATGCTTAGCTCGGCCCGCCAGCCGAGGAGCCGTTCGGCCTTGGCGGTCAGGGTCGCGCAACCTGCGACGTCGCCGAGCCGTGGGGGTGCGGTTTGTACGTCGAGTGGTTTACCGGTGGCGTCCTTGAACGCGTCGACAAGCTCGAACACTGTTGTGCCCGTTCCGGTTCCAAGATTGATGATGTCGAAGCCATCGATTGCGGAGCTTGCGATGACCTTGTCGAAGTTTTGGAGGGCTGCCACATGGGCCCGGGCGAGATCCCAAACATGCACGTAGTCGCGGAGCCCGGAGCCGTCCCGGGTGGGCCAATCAATACCTGTGACGGTGAATACCCCTTGGTTTTGGTATGCTTCGATCATTTTGCCGAGGGCGTGTGTTGGCTTGGGGTCTTGGAGGCCGCTGCGCATGGCCGGGTCTGCGCCGATGGGGTTGAAGTAGCGTAGCGCGATCACGTTCATGTCACCGGTGGCTGCGAAGTCACGCAGGATACGCTCTAGCATCCATTTCGATGCTGAATAAGGGCTTTGCGGGGCGATTGTTGCGGACTCGTCGACCATGTAGTCATCGCCGGCTTCGTACATGGATGCGGTTGAGCTGAGGATGAACCTGCGCACGCCGAGAGCCGAGAGCTCGCGCAGCAGCGTAATAGACTTCGCGACGTTGTTTTCGTAGTAGGCCAGTGGTGCGGATACGGATTCCGGGACCACGATTTTTGCTGCGCAGTGGATGACGGCAGCAATATCGGGGTGTTCGGACAGGATGCGGCGGATGAGGGTGGTGTCCGCAATGTCGCCCTCATAGTTCGCATACGGCCGCGCGAATTCCCGGAGCCCTTTGCTGTAGTCGTCCAGGATGACGGGTGTGATGCCATTGTCTGTGCAGCATGCCGCGATGGTAGAGCCGATGTAGCCTGCGCCGCCGGTGATGAGAACCTTCATGAGCTTTCCTTCTGTCGAATGGCCGCCATCGTCAGGCGCACCCCAGCAAAGAGTCTAGACGACGCTAGTCGGTGCGGACAACGATGTGGCATTGCACACTTAAGGCACGTCCGGCTTACTGGACGCTCTTGACACGCAGGCTTCGTTACCCGTCAGCTCTCATTGCCGGTGGCGCGTTGGATGAGATCCGCCGGGCCGGTCTGCCACACCGGGGTCATGGTCATGGCGGTGATCCGCCACCCGGCGTCGTCAAGCAACCGAAACTCATAATCGCCGCCCAGCGTCCAAGTTTCGCCAGCATACTGGTGCGTCGCAATAAACGACGCGGTCACGGTCGCCGCATCCCCGCTGGCGGTGACCAGGTGATTGCCCACCAAATGCTGGTGCGCGTCCAACGCCGTAAACAGGGGCCGCCACATGGACACAATATCGGTGGGCGTGAGCGTTGCCGGCTCGCCATAATCAAGCAGCACCTCCTCGCTGAAAAACTTGGGGAGCGCGTCCCAATCGTGGTGGTCGACAGCCCAAAACAGGCGGGTGATGACGTTAATAATGTCGTTACTCATGGGGTTTCGCTCCTATAGTGTGCGCCGGAAGTGCTCAACAACCGCGGCAATCGCCGGGTCGACCTGTGCCGGTTGATCGTAAAAGTCCAATTGGGTTCCCGGCAGCCAGTCAAGATGTTTCGGGCCGGGGAGCGCATCGAAAAATAATTGCGCACCATCAGGTACCGCGCCGTCGTGGGAATGAACCATGTGCACCGGGACGGTGACCTTCGGGGCGGAGTCGATGGGGTTGAACGTCAGCCACGGCTCCCACGACATGACGGCGATTTGCCTATCCCATTCGGGAATATCCCCCCGCTGCGAATCTAAATAATAATCAAACGGTCCGAACATAGCTGCGGATTCGTCGGTGGTGGAAATGGCTGGAATGTAGCTCACCTCCCCGGTTTCCGCATAGCGGGCCGCCGCAGCACGCGACATGTCAATGCGGCCTAAGACGCCGGCCTCACCACCATAATATGGGGCAACAAGCTCCCGGTTGTGCAACCAAGGCGCCACCAGGGCGAGGGAACAAACCCGCTGATCATCGGCGGCATTCACCGCCTGGTAGCCGGCGGAGGCGCAAATCCCCAACGCCCCAATCCGGGTATAACCTTGGGAAGCTGCGAACGAGACTGCGGCGTGAATGTCTTCGACCTTCCGCGCGGGATTCTCCCAACACCGAGGGTTGCCCTCGCTCTGTCCGAAACCCCGGAAATCGAACACCAGTGTGGTCAGCCCTGCCGCGGCTAGTCGACGCGCATAAAAGTCGGCCTGCTGCTCCTTCACGGTAGTCCATGACCCGGTGACAATGACGATTGTGGTAGCGCTCTCGGTATCCTGGCCCTGCGGCTGGTGCAGATCACCAACTAGAACATCAGATCCACTAGGAAACCGAACACGGGTGGTAGTAAAAATCATGCCCCCAGCCTAAAACAGCTGGTAGGTGGTGTCTAATACTTTTTGCTATAGCGAAAAAGCATCACCGGATGCGTCACCCATGATCCGGGCCGCGTGGGCAATGATGCTGCGGTCATCCGCCGCCCGCCACAGAAACGCCAGCCGGGCCGGCGGCAAATCCACCACCGGCAGGAAACACAATCCCTCCCGGCCATACAGCTGGGCATTCCCCGCCGCCAACAACACTGACCCGCGGCCGGCGGCGACATTCTCCAGGGCGGCATCTGCGGTCGTCGACAAGCAAGAAACGGTGGCCGGGCAGGTATCGTCGCGGGCGTGCTCCGCCAACCAAAACGAACGCAGCACACCAGCCTCGGCGGGCAAGGCTACCAGGGCTTCCTGCGCAATATCCGCAAACGTCACTTCAGGGCGCGCGGCCAGTCGGTGGTCGCTGCTCACCGCAAGCATGATCGGCTCTTCCGCCACCACCACATGGTCGCACTGCGGGTCTGTGGTCGCCCCCAACCAGGCGAAACCCGCATCGCACTCTTTCGTGCCCACCCCAGCCAGCGGGTCCGACCACGGAATATTCCGGGCCTCCAGCTGCCACCCCACCTCCCGCAGCCCGGCGGCCAACCGGCTGGTCAAACCTCGACCAACACCGGTCTGTAACCCCACAATCAGCGTCGACGCATGCAACTTGCCCAGCCGGGCCAACTCGGCACCGGTTTCGTCCCACTCCGCCAGCAGCATGCGGGCCCGCCCAAGCAAATACTCCCCCGCGGGAGTCAGCCGCACCACCCGATGGTCGCGCTCCAATAATCGCGCCTGCACCATGGTCTCTAGCCGGGCAATCTGCCGCGACAACACCGGCTGACTGACGAATAAACGTTCGGCCGCCTTGCGGAAATGAAGCTCCTCGGCCACCGCAATAAAATAGCGAAGATCCCGCACGTGAACATCCATAACGACCAGTATAGGGCCAGGATGGTTCACGGTGCGGGAAACCGAAAATAGTCGAATCTACTTGCGAACAAACACGCTCTTGGTCTTGGACAGCAATGCGTCCCGACGCTCTTTCGAGGAAATTGCGTGGATGACGATGGGGGCCACGGAAATCGCAATGATGATGACCGAAATGATCTCGATGCTAAAGCCCATTTCGTGAAGCTTTTGGCCGATATAGTAGCCAGCGTAGGTGAACAGAGTGGTCCACAAGAACCCGCCCAGCAGGTTATAGATAAAGAATGTGTGGTAGTGCATCTTGGAAACCCCGGCAATAATCGGGGTGAAAGTACGCACAATAGGAACAAACCGGGCGAGCACGATGGCCTTGGAGCCGTGCTTTTCGAAGAACGCTTCCGTCTGAATGAGATATTTCTGCTTAAACAGTTTCGAATTCGGGCGTTCGAACAGTTTCCTACCCACGCGGGCGCCGAAGCTGTAGCCCACGTTATCGCCCAGAACCGCGGCAATAAACAGGAATAGCGCCAGAAGATGAATATTGAGGGCAAAAGTACCCTGTTGCGTTAAGAATCCTGAGAGAAACAGGAGGCTATCACCAGGCAGGAAGAATCCGATGAGTAGCCCGGATTCGGCAAAGATTACAGCAATCACGGCGAATATCCCCAGGTGGACGATATATTGCGCCAAGGCTTCCATCATGTTTGTGTTCCTTATATAGAAAGTAGATTCTGTAGCATCGGTTGCTAGTCTTGTAGAGTGTACCTAACTTCCTCCTAGGTGGCACTTATCCCCCCTGGTAGTAGTGAGGCACCAGGGGGCTGCCAGAGGGCCACAACATGGTCAGCATACTTCCTACTTTTTGGGTGTTTGTGCTGCGCAGCACTGATATTCGTCGAAATGCCCAAGAGGACTCATCCTTGCCGCCCCATGGGGTGATCGGAGGGTACCGCTGCCACGACCATCATGGGGCACCTTTGGCACATCGTTGTCACGCCTGATTGCTCATTCGAATGAAAAACTGCATATTTTGCGGGTCTATCACGGCAGACATGTTGTGCCGGCATGTTGTGCGGCCCGGACCCCTAGGGCCCGGAACCTCAGGCCTAGAACCTCAAGCCAGGAACCCCAGGTCAGGAATCATGCCGTTAAGCTGGGCGGATACCCCTTGCGGGCGGAAACCGTGGGATGGTTGGGAATCCAAAACCGCAATGGGGCATCAGCATTCTTACTGATGCCGATTCTAGGGCCAACCACAATTTCTGGCTGGGCCACCCGATTAATAAACCCCAGGCGGGCACTGAAAATACTGACCCCATTCAGACCCAAATCCACCCCCAGGGCCGCCCCGAAATTCCCGGGGCCCTGCGCCAACCGGTACAACGGTAGCAGGCCGCGCCGGTCCAATGCTCGGGGAATACCATGGATGACCTCGCCGCCCCGCAACAAACACCCCTGACCATTCCCCTCCGGGGCGCACACAATATTGCAGGCCAAATGAATACCATAGGATCGGTACACATACAGCCGCCCGGGCGGGCCGAACATGGCTCTATTCTGCTTCGTCATGCCCCGGTAGGTGTGGGCGGCCGGGTCGGTGGCACCCAGGTAGGCCTCCACCTCGGTGATCCGTATTGTCACATCGCCATGGCTGAGTGCTGTTCCTAATAGTTGGGGTGCAACAATATCGGCCGGCTGCGTGAAATCAATCATCACCTTATTACTTTAGGCAAGATTACTGCGGGCGAAAACCAGCGGTGGACGCTATCATCCACCATCATTGGGAATAAAAAGCGTAAAGTTTGGCGTTAGGGGTGATGTAAGGGCCCCGGCCGGCAGGCCATACGCTTCCGTGACATGTGTATGGCGGCCACCTGCCGGCAACCACAGCCCAGAACAGTAAGACCTTCTATATCTTCAAGGAAGTGCACATATATGACACTTAATGTGAGCGATGCCATTAAAAACCGACGGGCCACCCGGAAATACACCGACCAGGAGGTTACCGATGAGGTGCTGGATCGGGTGGTGAATCTTGCGTTGGAAGCCCCCACCGCGTTTAATGCGCAGCGCGCTGACCTGGTGGTAGTGCGGGATCAGGCGGTCAAGGATGCCATTTTCGCTGCCTCCGGCCAGTCGCAACACCGGGACGCCCCAGTGGTATTGGTCACCATCGCCCGCACCGGTAAACCCACCGACCTGACTGAGATCCTGGGCCCCGACCGGGCCGGCTATGTCGAAAAGTTTTTCGGTGGTTTAGATGCCGCCCAACTGCGGGAGACCGCGCTGAAAGACGCCATGCTGGTGTCCGGGTTTGCCCTGTTGGCGGCGCAGAACGAAGGGCTGGGTACGTCGCCCACCACCGGCTGGGATGAGGCCGGAGTGCTCAAGGCCGTGGGCCTGGAGGGCAGCACCGATCATGGTGTCGCTATGGTGATTTCGCTTGGGTATCCGGCGGAACACCCAGCTCACCCGGGTCGGCAAGCGAACCGTCGCGTCAACGACACCTACTAATTGCGGGCGCCGATCATGACAGGTCCACTGATTCTGCCGTTCAACGGTAAGGTGCCGCGCATCCATAAGACCGCCTACATTGCCCCGAACGCCACCATCATTGGTGACGTGGTGATTGGGGAGCACGCCTCGGTGTTCTATAACGTGGTGCTGCGCGGCGATCTCAACCGCATCACCATTGGTGCTCGAACAAACATTCAAGACAATTGTGTGCTGCACGTGGATGCGGACGCTCCCTGCACCCTTGGCGATGACGTGACCGTGGGTCACCTCGCCTTGGTGCATGGTGCCACCGTCGGCAATGGCGTCCTCGTCGGCATGAAAGCAAACCTGCTTTCGCATTCGGTGGTGGGTGCTGGTTCGCTGATTGCGGCCGGTGCCGTGGTGCTGGAGGGGCAGGAAATTCCGGCGAAGTCGCTGGTAGCCGGGGTGCCCGCTAAGGTGCGCCGCCAGCTGTCCGACGAGCAGTCCGCCGGGTTTATTCCCCACGCGGCGCGCTATGTGCAGACCGCCGCCGGCCAGGCCGACGCCTCCCAGGCGCTCAGCCTCGCCGAGGTGCAGTTCGAATAGCCGCCGACGACGGCTTTTCGACGCCTCTAAATGGCGTACTCATCAATCAGGAGCGATAATTGTTTCGAAAACGTGAGCGGATTGGTGAGGAGGCCGCTTAACGCTAATGCCCGGGCTGCGGCTCGGGCATTATCAATGTGGGTGGGGATAACCCGTACCTCGACACCACCGATTTCCTGCAAGGCCCGACCCACCACTTGGGTGTCGGCCCGGTGGGCGAAGGCGGATCCCGCCAATACCACGGTATCCGGTTCGGTTCGCGCGGTGAGATCCAGCGCTGCCGCAGCAAGAGTCGGATATTTTCCAATATCCAGATCTATTGATTCCACCGAGGTGCGGGTGTGGATGGCCGCCCCAGTGGTGTCGTCCACATAGAAGATAAGACCCCGATGATCCTCCAACGGCTCGGAACCACTGGGTCGTAGTGGTGGCTCTTGAGTTTGCTGTTCAGCACCAGCAATAGCCTCGACCACGCTGGCCACGGTGATAGGAACGTCGAAAAGCCGTGCGAAGGGAGTGACTATATCTTCGTTTTCCCAGCCAAGATTTGGCGCGGTAATAAATTTTTGCTCACGCACAACACCGGAGGCAGAGATGCCGATATTAGCCAATGGGAGTTGCGTGCTGGCAACCATGGCATTGATATGCGGAATGATTTCGGCAATAAATGTGCTCATGCGATGTTTGGCGGGGGTGATCTCTACGAACTGTTCCCGTAGCAATTGCCCTCGTGTGCCATAAATGCCCAGGTAAGTAGATTTTGTGCCTAGTGCAACTCCGACATGTACCCAAGGAGTCGGGGTCATTTCTAGGGGGATCTTGGGCCGGCCGGGGCCTTCTGCAACGATCTTGTCTGGGCGTTCCCGCACCAGGTGAGCATCTATAAGGGCGGTAACAGCACGGGCAATAGTAGGTTGCGAGTGAGTGGAATGCTGGAAAAGATGAGTGCGGGTCACTGGTTGCTTCAGGCGAATGAGTTGGAAGCACACCGCGGCTGGTGTTGTTGGGCCGCGAAATACGGGCGAAATATTAATGATTGAAGGGGGGCACATGAAATAAATTTTACGGCTAGCAGACAATTCTGTCTAGTAGATGTATAGGTAAAATATTTCAAATCATATATCGGAGAATCGACGGTTTTTGCGGGGATTATTTCTCGGTTTTCCACTTTTATTCGGGGTAAATGTGGTTTTTATTTCCTGTATTAGGGTAGGGGACTTGCGTTCTTCACCCCAGCGTCATCCTTGGCTAAAGTGCTAATTATAGATGAAACCTACAAGATAGAGTTTGTGCTAAATTTTTATGAATAAAAATCTACCCAGGTCAATGATGCGCATGTGCGGTTGTTATGACAAATGCCGACGATGGAGCACATGAGGAGGCAAGATTGATATGTCGTGGTGTTAAGGGACATATTGTACCTCCTGATGTATGGAAATCAAATAATTAAACACTTAAAATTACGACAATAAATCTGGGATTATAATAATTGCTTTCTCTAAAAAGCCATGTTCAACGTCTGTTGATGAAAAAATATTTATTAAAAATGCCGCAAAATAAATATTAGAAATATTGTAGCCATATAGCTGCTCTTAATGAGATTAATAATGGGTAAACGAAATACGGTATGACGTAAGGTTACACCCAAAAACCATGGTGAATTTGCAGCTTTATATCACAGATAATGACAATTACCGGTAAGATAATTCTGAAATAATAATAATACCCGACTGGTAATAACCGGTTAGATAAAGAAAAGCTAAGTCTTGGTTAAGTTTCCCAGAATCGGCACGAACGGGCTACCCCCTCTACCCCCGCGATTCCTGCACCTTTGCCACTAACTCCGGGAGGCCCTGTGCCGCAGTGGTGGCCCAACTCACAGTCGCCAAGGGGGTGAGGTCCGTGGCCGCGGGTGAAATTTCCACAATTGGTGTGCCGCATTCATATGCAATTCGGGGCAAAGCCGCAGCCGGATACACCACCCCAGACGTCCCCACGACGATCACCACATCGGCGATCATCATCCACTGTTCCGCCAGCTCCCACTCCCGTTGGGGCAGTGACTCCCCGAACCACACCACCCCTGGCCGTACCGGATTATGGCACAATGGGCACTCCGGCGGCGTCAACCGTGCCGCAGGCTCAGTGGGCAATTCCACATTCTTATAGGGGCGGCCACAGATACTGCACCGCCACGCAAATAAACTTCCATGCAGGTGGGCGATATGCCGGGAGCCAGCTCGTTCGTGCAGGTTATCAATATTTTGGGTAGTCACCAGCATGCTGTCGCATAATTGTTCCCACTCGGCCAGCGCAATATGCCCAGCATTCGGCTGCGCCTCCTGAGCCACGTGGGCCCGCCACAGATACCATGCCCACATCGGTTCGGGATCCTTCGCCCAAGCATCAATACTGGCCATGGCCTGCGGGTCAACATTCTCCCACAAGCCGGTTTTATCATTACGGTAGGTTTCCAATCCCGATTCCGCCGACATGCCAGCCCCCGTAAACACATGCACCCGGCGTGCCTCGCTCAGATTTTCGATAATGGCGGGTGGAAAATCGGCGATGGTTGTGGGTCGGGCGGTCATGATTCTATTGTAGGCCTGGTTTTTGCCCCGATGTGGGCGGGCCCAGGTTGAGGTTGGGGCATGCTGGTGCGTGGGCGTCGGCTATCTGCCAGATTGCGGCGGCGAGATCATAATTTTAGGACGACAGTGAGCGGTTATTGGCTATAGGGCTTAGTATTATTTTCTATGACCTTTAAATTTGATGCGCCCGAGGTTGCCGGCGTGAGTGCCCGCGTCATGACCCCGGCCGCCACGAATGTGCGGGCCCACGCCTATTTGCGAGTCCTGAACCGGCTTGCGGAGCGGTATACCTTGGCCGATGTGACGGATCATTCACCATTTGCCCCGTATCTCACGTTTGATCCGAGTCGGGGTGATATGGGCCTGATTTTAGAAGACGAGCGGCGCCTGCCGGTGGCGAGCATGTGGGTGTCGTTTATTACCGCCAAGGGGTTCGTTGCCGATTCGGTGCCGGAGATGGTGGTGAGTGTGGAGCCTAATTGGCGGGGGAAGGGCATTGGTGGTTGGCTCATCAAGCAGGCGGTGAATTACGGTCGAACCCACGGGTGGCAGGGGATTTCGGTGAGTGTGGAGTCGGAAAGCCCGGCCCGCCGTCTTTACGCCCGCAATGAGTTTGTGACCCAAAACGATGAAGAGGTGATGTTGCGCACGCTCAGCCCGTTGATTACCGCGGTCACGGTGTATTGCGGTTCCGTCATGGGTGAGCGGCCCGAGTTTGCGGAGGCCGCCGCAGAGCTTGGCACGGAGCTTGCCCGCCGTAACATAACCATGGTGTATGGTGGCGCCAGCGTGGGGCTCATGGGTGAGGCGGCTTCCGCCTGTTTGGCTGCTGGTGGCGAGGTTATTGGGGTTATGCCGCGGGGGCTTGCCGATTTAGAGTTGGTGCACCCGCATTTGAGTCGTCTTGAGCTTACCGACGACATATTGGCGCGGAAAACCCGCATGGAGGAGCTTGCCGACGCCTTTGTGGCGCTGCCCGGGGGCATGGGCACCTTGGAGGAGGTTTCCGAGGTGTTGGTGCGGCAACAGTTGGGCCCGTACACCGGCCCGGTGGCTCTTTATAATGTGGAAGACTATTGGACCCCCTTCCTTGCGGCGTTGCGCGCCATGGGGGAAGAGGGTTTTATTTGGGAACGCTATTTAGATGCCATTGTGGTGGCCGATTCCCTCGATGGGTTGTTCGATGGTTTTAATAGTTGGGCCAACCCTGGCCTGAAGTGGCGCAAGGGCGGGCTCCGTAACCATTAGCAACCGTTGCGGGTTGGGGTGCTACACGCCGATCGTGTCGCCACCGTCGTGCATGTCGTCGTGGCCCACCTGGTGCAGGTCGTCTGTGTCGGTGCCGAAGTCGTCGATCATGGGGGCGATGTTGTCGGAGTGGCCTGCGCTGAAGTCGTCGATCATGCCGTCCCCGTCGGCGTCGGTGAACATGCCATCGGCGTAGCCGTCATGGTCCTGGTCGACAAGGATGGTGTCGATGCGGCCGTCACCGTCGGTGTCTTGGTGTTGCACGTCGACGCGACCATCAAAGTTGTCATCAATGTTGATCTGGTCGGCGACGCCATCGCCATTGGTGTCGTAGGCCACCTGGTCGGTGTGCCCATCAAAGTTGGTGTCCGTGTAGGTGGCGTCGGCCACCCCATCGTGGTTGATGTCGACGCTGACTTCATCCACGTGACCATCATTGTTGTGGTCGGCGGCCATGGCGTCGCCGAACCCGTCCTGGTCGAGATCAATGTCGAAGGCTGCGGGGGTGCCGGTGACACCATCTTGGGCGGGTGCCGCGGTCTGGTGGGGGGCGCTGCGGCCTAGGTCCACGTTCACGGTGTCAACCCCACGGTCAGCTGCCACGGCTGAGGCTTGGGCGGAGGACACATGGTTGGTGCCGGAGGTGGAGTCCACCACACCATCACGGTTGTTGTCGTATTCGTGGTAGTCGGAAACCCCGTCGCCGTCGGTGTCGTAGGCCACTGAGTCGGTGATGCCATCATTATTGGTGTCCCGGATTTCCACATCGTCCTGACCGTCGCCGTCGGTGTCGATTCGCTTCACATCCATGTCGCCGTCACGATCCTGGTCCTCGATGGTGGTGTCCAGTTTACCGTCGTGGTTCGTGTCGTAGGATGCTTCGTCTATGCGGCCGTCATTGTCGTTGTCTTGTAGATGGGCGTTGACGACACCATCCTGGTCGGTGTCGTAGTCGATGGAATCAACCTTGCCGTCTTCGTTGCTGTCAACCACCTGGGCGTCGGCGAAACCATCACCGTCGGTGTCTACAGAATAGGTGTCGGTCTTACCGTCAGCGTCGCTATCGACGGACCCCATCACCCTTCCCGTCGTGTGGGTCCCATCCACATCGGTCAGGTCGACCATGCTGCTGTCGGTCAGGTTGCTATTGGTGTTTTCGCCGGACATTTTGTGCTTCCTTTCGGCGTTCTCTCTTGCTCTGTCGTGAATGGAATACTGCGATTGCTGGAATTGTTCCCACGGGGTCGAAAAATTTTCCACCATCGCGATCACCAGCATAATCGCGGGAGATAGTGGTCAGTCATCGTTGGTTGTGTTACTAAAGTAGGAAGTAGTTTTATCACCACTATCCCAATAAAAAGTTTATGGTCACGAAAACCCAACGCACCCCTGTAGAATCCGTTACTCGCGCCGCCGAAATCGCCCGTCGATATGGTAAAACCGTCGCGGCTGACCGCGCCCTCGCTACCCTGACCGCGAAATTCCGCGCCGGCACCGTCGTCGTCATTGGCGAGGTGAAACGCGGCAAATCATCGCTTGTGAATGCGCTCATCGGCTACCGCAACCTCTTGCCTGTCGACGTGCTCACCTGCACCAGTGCCCCCATTCGGGTGCACATTCAGGGTGGGGACGAGGCCCCCGAATACCCCCAGGTGGCGCTGGTCCGCGGCACGGAACGCCAAAATGTGCACCCCAACGATCTTTACCAGTGGGTCACCCAGGCCGGCACCCAGGCCAGCGGAAACCTGGAGGCCGAACTGCCCAGTGCCGCCGAAATCACCCTGCGCTGCGATAGCCTCGCCGGCATCACCCTGGTCGACACCCCCGGTGTTGGGGGCCTGGACCAGCAGGCCGTGAAATCCGCCCTCCTGGAGGCCCGAAACGCGGGTGTCCTCCTCATGGTGTGCGACGCATCCAGCCCAATCACCGCCCCGGAAATGGACATTCTCCGGGAGGCCAAGGAAACCGTCGGCGGGGTCATCGTTGCGGTCACCAAAACCGACAAAAACATCCGTAGATGGAAATCCATTATCGCCGACAACCGGCGGCTCATCAACGACCACCTGGGCCTGGACCTGCCGGTCATTGGGGTGTCCAGCCTGCGGGGCTCCGACGCCGGGGAAATCCCCGACCCCACTCGTAGGGCCGAAATCGAACGGCGCAGCGGCATCACCGAACTCCGCGAAGCCATTTTCGGGCAGCTCAAGCAGCCCGCCAACATTGGGGAACGCGCCGCCCTGCAATCCATGAAAACCGCCCTGACCAGCATCGTGAAGGGTGTGAAGCAAGACATTGCGCTGCTTGAAGGCTCCAACGACACCATGGCCGAGCTCGAAGCCGAACGCTCCAAGCTGGAAAAGCTGCGCGAAGAATCATCAGAATTCGAACAACGATTCCAACGCGATCTGGCGGTGGCCCGCAACGAAGTCACCGACACGCTCGACAAAAACCTTGACGACATCAAACAAAGCTGGCAGGACCAAATCAACCGGCAACAATTCCGGGTGCTGCGCTCCAAACCACAGGTGTTTACCAGCCAGATCGAAACCGAACTCAAGGCCCTCATGGAACAAACCATGGCCGACATGGTTGCGGCCATAGCGAAAACCGCCAACGCCCTGTTCACCGACCAGCCCGAAACCATCGACGAAATCCTCGCCACGGCTGTTACCTCCCTGGCACCGGCCAACATATCTAGCCACAGCGTCGAAAAGAAAACCAAAGACCTGTTCGACCCCACCCTGGTGAGCATGGGCGCCATCGGCTCCGGCATGCTCACCCCCATCCTGCCCATCGCCCCGCTCGCCGGTGCCGTATGGGTGGGCATCAACCTGGGGTTCCGCGCCATGCGCAACGGGAAACAACACCTCATCATGTGGCTGCGGGAAACCACCGCCACCACCCGCATGGCCACCGCCCGCATGCTCGACACCGTCATCACCTCTGCCCGCACCGAACTCATGCTCCGCTACCGGGCGGACCTGCGCACCAAAATCAAGGAACTCCAAACCCGCATCGAAGAGGCCCGCAAGATCGCCCAAACCTCCGAAACCGAGCGCCGCGAACGCATCAACCGCTCCCAACGCAACGCCGCCATCATCGACGGCACCATCGCCGAACTCGACGCCCACCTCGCCCGATCCTAGCCAGCACCCCCACATTCATCATGAACCCTTATCACAAACAAGCAATCAGCGACCTCACAATCCTCCTCAGGCAAGCCATCGACGCCCTGGAACAAGGCGGACCGGAGCTTGTAGAACCGGCCAAAGAACTCAGAGAAATGGTCACCCGGCCACCCCGGGTCGCCATTGTTGGCAGGCTCAAATCCGGAAAATCCACCCTGGTCAACGCCCTCACCCAGCACCGTATAGCCGCCACCGACTCCCTCGAATGCACGCTCGTCGTCAGCATGTACCTCGATGGGGCACCCGCCCGCGCCGAAATCATCGGCCTCGACGGCGAATCCATTAGGGAACCCCTTGGCAATGGGCCGCTGCAAAAACTCCCCCGACCCCTCGACGAAATTGATTACGTCCGCCAATATTTACCCAATGTGAGTCTGCGGCAGCTCTCCCTCATCGACACCCCCGGCACCGCCACCCTCACCGTCGAAAACGAGGAACGCACCCGCCGCATGCTCGTGGACGGCGGCCAGGACACGCGCCGGGCCAGCTCGTGGGCGGATTGTGTGGTGTTTTTGTCGGATTCGGCGCCGCGGGATGATGAGCGCACGTTTTTATCCCAGTTGGGTATGACCCCGCTCACCACGGTGGGGGTGCTCTCCCGCGCGGATTCGTTTGGCGCCGGGGCGTTTGGGCAGGTGGATCCCATTATTTTCGCCGGCGAGCATGCCTATAAGATTGCGGAGCAATTGCAGTCAGTTGTCGAAACCGTATTACCCCTGTCGGGGTTATTGGCGGAGTCGGCGTCGGTTGGTCGGGTCACGGAAACCCTGGCGCGGAACCTGGGGTCGTTAGTCATGTTGGATCGGGACCAGGTGCTGGACTTCATCGAGGTCGACGACCCGGGGGTGATTGTGCGTGGTTTTACCCCCGCGATGCGGGATGATCTGCTGGATGCGGTGGGGGAGTACGGCATTATGGCAGGTCGGGGCGTGGCCCACCAGTCGGGGGCAACGGGGTTATTGAAGTGGATGCGGGAGGTTTCCGGCATCGAGGCATTGACCCAGCTACTCACGGGTGACATTGTGTATTTTGCGATTTTGCAGCGGGCGGTGCGAATGCTGGATGCATTAGAAGATATGTCCAATAACTACAATGTGAGGAACCATGTTCGGTGGGTGCAGGAAGTGATTTTATCGCAGCCTGGTATGCATTTCGTTCTGCTGTACCGTAGCTACCGCAATACGTATGCTTCGAATCCTAATTCGGTGCTGCTACCTGCTTTGCGACGGGCGATCACCGCCACGAATCCCGCCGAG
>CAJZGD010000026.1 GCA_915275065.1 uncultured Corynebacterium sp.
TCGGTCTCGGCATTCCTGCTGAACCGCTCTTCCGATCTGCCGCAACCGGCGGTCTTTCTCCTCCACCTCTAACCGCATCTTCTCCTGATACTGCGCCATCTGATCCAGCAAAGCCGGATCACCAGCACCCAAAATCCGCACCGCCAACAGGCCGGCATTCTTCGCGCCACCAATCGACACCGTGGCCACCGGAACCCCGGCCGGCATTTGCACAATCGACAACAAGGAATCCATACCATCCAACGTGTCCAATGCGCGCGGAATACCGATCACCGGCAGCGGCGTTGCCGCGGCAACCATCCCCGGCAAATGCGCCGCACCACCCGCGCACGCGATAATGCACTTCAACCCATTACCCTGGGCCGCCTTGGCATACGCCAACATTTTCTCCGGGGTACGATGCGCCGACACCACCCCCACCTCAAACGGAATTCCAAACTCCGCTAAAACCTCCACGGTCGGTTCCACCGTTACCCAATCGGAATCCGATCCCATTATCAAACCCACAAGTGCAGTCATGTAAACCCCTTCAATACAGCCTTGTCCATCAACCTCTGTTGGAATAATCCCCATATTACCCACAAATATAGTTCGAGTAACCCAACTGAAATCGTCAATCCTCGATTCATGTAACCACCACCCCCACTACCCCCCTGCCCCCTGATGGGGCCAGGTCACAGCACACTCGCCATAACCTGACTCCACAACCACAAAAACCTATTCCGGCCAAACCGCATGGCTAATAAAATGCGCTGCCGCCCGCGCATCCGCCCGCACCTGGACCGCATCCACACCAGACATATTCACATGACCCAACTTACGACCCGCCCGATACGTCTTCCCATACAAATGAATCTTCGCCTGCGGGAACCTACGCCACACCTCACGCATCCGCTCCGGCATCGGCATTGCCGGATCCTCCGGCGCCCCCAGCGTGTTCGCCATCACCGTCACCGGGGCAGTCAACCCCACATCCCCCAGCTGCCAATCCAACACCGCCCGAATATGCTGCTCAAACTGGTCGGTCACACACCCATCCTGCGTCCAATGGCCGGTGTTATGCGGTCGCATGGCCAACTCATTCACCAAAATCACCGGGCGACCGGCCACATCAATGGTTTCAAATAATTCAACAGCCAACACCCCCGTCACATTCAGCTCCGTGGCGACCAACACCGCCAACGCCTGAGCCTCCTGCTGCAACTCCGCACTCAACCCGGGGGCGGGGGCAATCGCCTCCGTGCAAATCCCATCCACCTGCACCGATTCCACCACCGGCCATGGCCGGGTTGCCCCACTCGGGGTCCGCGCCACCATGGCCGACAATTCCCGCACCAACCGAACCCTCTGTTCAGCCATGAGCAGCATCCCAGCATCAAGCAACCTGGTTACCAATTCCACGCATTCCCCCTCGGACTTCGGAAACCACACCCCATGACCGTCATAGCCGCCCCGGCGCGCCTTCAAACACACCTCGCCATCAACCTGCCGCCAAAAAGCCTCAATATCGGCCACGCTTTCAATTGCCACAAATTGAGGTACCGGCGCCCCCAAGGCCGCCAAATGTTGCCGCATGACCAATTTATCCTGCGCATTCACCAAGGCTGCGGGCTGTGGTTGCACATTCACGCCTTCGGCGATCAAGGTAGTGAGATGTTCAGTGGGAACATGCTCATGGTCGAAGGTCATGACGTCGGCACCGATGACCGTGCGCCGCAAATCATCAAGGTTGGTGTAGTCGCCAAGGAAAACATCGGAGGTAACTTGCGCGGCGGAAGCATCCCGCGCACCAGCGAGAAGCCGTAATGATATGCCTAACTCGATGGCGGCGGTGTGCATCATGCGAGCCAATTGGCCGTCACCGATGACCGCAACGATGGGCATACCGGGGGTGTGCGCGGCCAGGTTTCCTAACAGGTCATCGTGGACTGCGGCGGCTTCCTGGGCTGCAGCATCGTTTTGGGCAGGATTATTACAGGTAGGGTGGATGTTATCAGTCACGCCTTACCACTTTAGGAATCATGGCAGGAATTGGCCAACACCAGGGTGGGATGCGCTGAGCTACCATCCTTGCTCGTATTTCTTCCAGTCCACCAGATCAGCACGCCTATGTTGCATATGGTATGGCCGCATGCACCCGGTTGGGTTTGGTACGTTGCAGCAGCGCATTGCAGCGGCACTGCGCCTACGGTATGACAGTGTGATGGCATTGGCGACTATGTCTCCGACCTGCCTCGCAGTCGCAAGCGTTGTGTGTGTTCGTGGCCCCAAGCTTGAACGGAACGAAAGGGCCTAAAAATAGCTGGCCTGTTCCCGGCGCGCCGGGGTGCGGGTTATTGCCGCCGACATTTCTTCTTGTACTCGCCGGCTGAATGCGACATCCCGGAGCACCACCGGCTGCGGCTGGCCTATGACCGTCAGAATGAGTTCGTTTCGTTTACGGTTGACCGCACGGATAGATTTCAGCGGAATGGTGTGGGTAGTGGGTCGAAGGGTGGCGCTGTGGATGATGATGCGTTCATCGTTGACCATGATGCGTCGGTTACGTAGCCGAATGGTGGGGAGGACGAATCGCCAAAGAGCGAGTGCCGCCCAAATTCCTACCATGAGGTTCCGTATGTTGGTGTCCAGGAACCATGCCGCTTTGTCGGAGTCCATGTATCCAATGATGATCCAGGTGATGCCGGTAATAATGATGAGTTCCAGCGCGGGAAACAGCATGCTGATGTAGGGGCTGGTGACATCGACTCGGAATCGTTCTTCGCTAGGCATCATAATAATTAAAAGCCTAGTGGATTATAGGGACAACGTTATCCTCCTGGGGGTCGAACGGGGTTATTGGTTGTTATTGTAGCCGCAGATGGGTGACGTCGCCGGCGGTGAGTTCGTGCAGGGTGCCTGTTTGGTCTCGGACTTGGAGGCGGCCGTCGTCTGCGACGCCTTCGGCGGTTCCTAATAGTTCAGTGTCGTTGGGGAGGATGACGCGAACGTTTTGCCCAATGGTGGCGGAGACTGCGCGATAGTCGGGCATGAGGGTGGGGTCGTTGGTTTCCCATTGGGTGAGTCGGTGGTGAAGGGCGGTAAGGACGCGGACGGCGAGTTCGTTACGTTCGTAGGGGATGCCTTCGAGGTGGAGTGAGGTGGCGTGGGGGACGGGGAGTTCCTCTTTGGTGAGTGAGGTGTTGAGTCCGAGTCCGATGACGACGGCGGGTTGGTCGCCGAGAGAGACAGCTTCGGCGAGGATGCCGCAGAGTTTCCGGCCGTCGATGACCAGGTCGTTGGGCCATTTCAGCTGGATTTGGGGGGTGGCGAGGGCGTCGATGAGGGCGAGACCGGTGGCGAGTGGCATGGTGCCGAGGCGGGTGACGGATTCGTGGGGTGGGCGGATGAGGATGGAGAGGGGCATTTGGGAGCGGGGTGGGGCGCTGAAGCTTCGTCCCATGCGGCCGCGGCCGGCGGTTTGGTGGTCGGTGAGGAAGGCGGTCCAGGCGGGCGCGCCGTCATGAGCTGCGGCAACGAGTTCGGTGTTGGTGGAGCTGACTTCGGGAAAGTATTCGATGCGTTGGTAGGGTCCGTTGCTGATGAGTTGGGTACGAAGATAGTCAATATCGAGGGGGTCGCGGTTATCCATGGCGACTATGGTACGTTACCCCCGTCTCATTGGCGGAGTGAGTGTACTTGGGGCAGGGGTATGTTTCGGGGTGCTATCTATCCCGTTTTTTACTTGTCGACGCCGGTTCGCGCGGGTTCGCCGTGGTCTTAGGCTTTTCGACGTTCAGGTTAACCTTAATTTTTCTACGGCTATTCTATGTGGTTTTCATTGTGATTTGTCTGATTTTCTGACCAAAATACACATTCCTATGTGGTTTTGTTTTTGTTTAGGTGGAGTTATGGGCTTTTTCGGACACCGCAGACAGGGGCACCTATGCGGCACCTGAATTCGAAGTGTGAACTAAATTACTTTTAGCCACTAAAACAGGTGCTACGCAGCGGCTTTAAAACTAAAACATGACGGAATCCTCAACTTTTTTGTTTTGGTACCTAGAAACTATAAAAATCCTCATCTAAAATCCCAAAACATGACTATTTCCTCACCTTTGATTGATGTTGCTTCTCTGCCAGATGTCAGCACTACCGCTGGCAAGATTGCTGATCTTAAAGCTCGTCGTATTGATGCAGCTTCCCCTGTTGGTAGGGCAGCCCAGAAAAAGGTACGCGACAATGGTCGCCTCACCGCTCGTGACCGCTTGGATTATCTGCTTGACCCGCATTCCTTTGTAGAGATTGACCAATTAGCCCGTCACCGTACTTATGATTTCGGCATGCGCAGCAAGCGTCCTGCTACGGATGGCATTATCACCGGTTGGGGCACGATTGATGGTCGGGAAGTGTGCGTGTTCTCGCAAGACGGCACCGTGTTTGGTGGCGCCCTGGGTGAGGTTTATGGCGAAAAAATGTGCAAGCTCATGGAGCTCGCTGTTACCACCGGCCGTCCGCTCATTGGCTTGTACGAAGGGGCTGGTGCCCGCATCCAAGATGGTGCCGTTTCCTTGGATTTGATCGCCCAAACCTTCTATCACAACATTAATGCTTCTGGCGTGATTCCCCAGATTTCGGTGATTATGGGTTCATGCGCCGGCGGCAATGCTTATTCCCCCGCACTGACCGACTTCGTGGTCATGGTGGATAAGACCTCGAAGATGTTTGTGACCGGCCCGGATGTGATTAAGACCGTCACCAGCGAGGATATTTCGCAAGAGGAATTGGGGGGCGCTAGCGTGCACATGCACCAGGCCGGTAACTCCCACTACACTGCTTCTTCCGATGAGGACGCCTTGGACTTCGTGGCTGACCTGGTTGGCTACCTGCCGTCTAATAACCGGGAGTCCGCCCCTATCAGTGATTTTGAGCCGGAGGAGGGGTCGTTAGAGGAAAACATGAACCCAGATGATCTGCGGCTGGATTCCATTATCCCGGATTCCCCCAACGTTCCTTACGATGTTCGCGAGGTCATTGAATCCGTCACCGATGATGGCGAATACCTGGAAATCCAGGCCGATCGCGCCGAAAATGTGGTGGTGGCTTTCGGCCGGGTTGAGGGCCAATCCGTGGGGTTCGTCGCTAACCAACCCACCTGCCTGGCTGGCTGCCTCGATATTGATGCCTCAGAAAAGGCAGCCCGGTTCATTCGCACCTGCGACTCCTTCAACATTCCCATCGTGATGCTGGTCGACGTACCGGGCTTCCTGCCCGGCTCCGGCCAGGAGCACAACGGTATTCTGCGCCGGGGGGCCAAGCTGCTCTATGCCTATGGCGAGGCTACTGTTCCGAAGATCACCGTCACCATGCGCAAGGCCTACGGCGGAGCTTACTGTGTGATGGGTTCCAAGGGCCTGGGTGCCGATGTGAATCTGGCCTGGCCCACCGCCCAAATTGCGGTGATGGGTGCAGCTGGTGCAGTCGGATTCCTGCACCGTCGGGATTTGAAGGCCGCTAAGGAGAAGGGACTGGATGATTCTGAGCTGCAAGAGCTCCAGAAGCTCTTCGAGAAGGAATACGAGGATCACATGTTGAATCCGTATTTGGCCGCCGAGCGTGGACTGATTGACGCAGTTATTCTGCCTTCGGAAACTCGGGGCCAGATTTCTCGGAATCTGCGGCTGCTGCGTAATAAGCATGTGAACCGGCCTGCCCGGAAGCACGGCAATATTCCGCTCTAACCAATATTGAGCTGACGCCCCCATAATTACTTGAGATGGCGCCAGCCCGTAAGCCCTATGGGGAATCCTTCAAACATCCACCACCCTAGGCGGGGCGTTGGTGGCTGCTACCGCCACCAACATGAAAAACTCAAAATCGAATAGGATTTCGAGACTCGAAAACCTACTGGCTGCCGCAATCGTCTTCGTATTGTGGGCGCACCGCATGCTTTCTCAAGGGGATTATCAATCCTCTTGCCTCCTTAATAACTGCGACTCATGCGGGTGCGGAAACCACTGGTACGCAAGGCTGATGGCGATGGGGTCGGTAGGTTTTCTTCGTGTTTCTTGCCCCTTTTACCCCCTACATACTTTCATATGCCCCCACCATCCACTTTTTGATTGAACGCATTCGAATGCGCCCCGATAGGTGCACCCCATCGGGGATCCCCACAGAGGTACACCCGAAAAAGCAACCACGAACAGGGGTACCCACCGGGGGTAGCCAAAGGCACCAAATATACCGGGTGTAATTTTACCTACCCCCACAGTTCGTAGATCCCCCATGGGGATAATCGCTGTTCAACCGGTATTACCGCTAGATCCCTACCCCCGATTGGTGGTTTTTCAGGACGATAAATCACAAAATTTTCGAACACTTCACAATTTTTGAGGCTTACCCCTACACTGTGAAGTTATGACAGCCGCAACAATCTCACAGCCAGGCACTGCAGGTGCCACAGCACCAGATTTAACCACTACCGCCGGAAAGCTCGCCGACCTGCGGGCCCGCATTGCCGAAACCCATACCCCCATGGGGCAAGCATCCGTCGACCGAGTCCATGACGCCGGAAAGAAAACCGCCCGGGAGCGCATCGAATATCTGCTCGACGATGGTTCCTTTGTAGAGGTCGATGCCTTGGCCCGCCACCGCTCCAAGAATTTCGGCCTGGATGCCAAGCGTCCCATTACCGATGGTGTGGTTACCGGCTATGGCACCATTGATGGCCGTAAAGTGTGTGTCTTTTCGCAAGACGGTGCCATTTTCGGTGGTGCTCTCGGTGAGGTTTACGGCGAAAAAATCGTCAAAATCATGGATTTAGCCATTAAAACCGGCGTGCCGCTCATTGGCATTAATGAAGGCGCCGGCGCCCGCATCCAAGAGGGCGTGGTCTCGCTAGGTCTCTATGCCCAAATTTTCTACCGCAATACCTTGGCGTCGGGCGTGATCCCCCAGATTTCCCTCATTATGGGTGCCTGTGCCGGCGGCCACGTGTACTCCCCTGCCCTGACCGACTTCATCATCATGGTCGATAAGACCTCGAAGATGTTTATCACCGGGCCTGACGTCATTAAGACCGTGACCGGTGAAATTGTTACCCAAGAGGAATTGGGTGGTGCACACACGCATATGTCCACCTCGGGTACCTCCCACTACACGGCATCTGATGATGCTGATGCGCTCGACTGGGTGCGGGATTTGGTGGGCTATCTGCCGGCAAATAACCGTGCTGAGGCGCCACGTGAGCCTGCCGACATTATGGTGGGGTCGGTTCAGGAAAACATCACCGATTCTGACCTGGAACTCGATACCATTATCCCCGATTCCCCCAACCAGCCGTATGACATGAAAGACGTCATCACGCACGTGGTTGATGATGGCGACTTCTTCGAAATCCAAGAAGGCTACGCCAGCAATATCATCATTGGCTTCGGTCGAGTCGAGGGCCGGTCTGTGGGTGTGGTGGCCAACCAGCCCACCGAATTCGCTGGCTGCCTGGATATCCGAGCGGCGGAGAAAGCCGCACGGTTTATCCGCACCTGCGATGCCTTCAACATTCCCATCATTGAGTTTGTCGATGTGCCAGGCTTCCTCCCCGGCACCAGTGAGGAGTACAACGGCATTATTCGTCGTGGGGCGAAACTGCTGTATGCTTACTCAGAAGCCACCGTCGGCAAGATTACTGTTATTACTCGTAAGTCCTACGGTGGCGCTTATTGTGTGATGGGGTCCAAGGACATGGGTGCCGACCTAGTGTTCGCCTGGCCTACCGCTCAAATTGCGGTGATGGGTGCCGCCGGCGCCGTGGGCTTCATTTACCGGAAGGAAATCAAGGCCGCCGCCGACCGGGGTGAGGATGTGGTAGCCGTCGCCAAGAAGTACGAGCAAGAATACGAAACAACGCTGGTGAACCCCTACATGGCTGCAGAGCGTGGTTTCGTGGATGCGGTTATTCCACCGTCAGAGACCCGCGGTCAAATCATTGAGGGGCTGCGACTGCTCGATCGTAAGGTAGTGAATATGCCAGCTAAGAAGCACGGCAATATTCCGCTATAACTAACTAGCTTTTCGACGTGAGGAAGTTCCCAATGTCCGAACAAAAACCATTCCTACGGATCATCAAGGGCAATCCCAGCGATGCTGAGGTAGCCACCCTCACGGCATTATTTGCAACCATGGCAAATAATGCCGCCTCGGCTACGGCCCCGGAACGTGAACGTAACCTATGGGGAAATGTCTCCGAACGCCTGCAGCGGCCTATGACCTATAATCCGTCGGCGTTTAGGAATGTCAGTTTCTACTAAGTGACATTCAAATAACATTCCGGTCTTTATCACATGTGATAAAGACCGGGATTTTATGTTCTACTCCACCTATTTGGGGGGAAGTGACCAAATTTTCAATTGGCGAGGTACAAGGTAAATTCTTATAAATAGCAAGAGGATCTAGGCACAATTCGCACCCACATAATTTACGGGAATCACGACTGATACCAAGGCTGTTGATATGCAAAAAGGACATGATATGGGGGTTATTTGTGATTTCCCAACCGTGGGAGCGTCGAAAAGCATGGTGTGCAAAATTAGTCAAAATCATTGGTTTCTGACACATCCGCTATCGACAACTTAAAAAGATTTTTCATATTTTTTGGCTAATTCCTATTGTCTTTTTCGGCGGCCTGCGATAGGTTGTGTTTTAAGAGTCATGCAAACGTTTGCGTGACCCCCATTACTGATAAAACGCGGAAGAAGCTAATCCCATGGCAGATAACCCCATCTCGCCACGCGGCCGAGAGAACACACACCCCACCGAGCAAAATCGACGAACTGGTCCCCATAACACCACCAATCGCCCTGGTCGCCGCCGGGCGCATCGGGGCAATGGCGCCACATTGAAGGACATAGCCGAACTCACTGGCCTGTCTGTTAGTACCGTATCGCGTGCGCTATCACGTAACCCCGTCATCCCCGCCCCCACCCGGGAGATCGTGGAGAAGGCAGCAGCAGAATTAAAATATCGGCCCAATGCTCAGGCACGCGCTTTGCGAAATGCCCGCACCAATATTATCGGCGTACTGGTGCCCGATATCCAAAACCCCTTCTTCTCCACGTTGGCTGCCTCAATCCATAAGGCGGCGTATGAGAACGGGTTTTCGATGCTACTGAGCCACACGGACGAAAAACCCGATCGGCTTAACCGAGCATTAGAAATGCTGGGTCGCCAACGGGTCGACGGCATCATCGTGGTTCCCCACATCCAATCGGCTCGCGCAACCCTGGAACTGCACGACTCTGGCATGCCCATTGTCGCCGCTGACCGCCTTATTCCCCACTCCATCATCCCCTCAGTCACCGCCGATGCAGTACCTGGCATCACAGATGCGCTCATGGCATTATCCGCGCTGCCGAACGCAAAGATCGGATATCTGGCCGGCCCGCAGGACACCTCAACCGGGCAGGAACGCCTCAATTTGGTGAAAGAGATTTCGAAAGAAATGGGATTGGAACCGCCAACAATCTTCTTCGGTGGTTACCAAGAATTGGCGGGCTTTGAAGGCACAATAGACCTGTTGGAACAGGGTGTTAACTGCATTTTAGCTGGTGACACCATGATGACCATGGGTGCTGTGGAAGCGTTGCAGGAGAAAAACCTCAAGATCGGTAAGCATGTGGCTTTGGTGGGGTATGACGACACGCAACTGTTCCGCCTGCAAAACCCACCGCTCAGTGTCATCGAACAAAATGTCACACTCATTGGTAAGAAAGCATTTGAGATGCTTTATGACTACATCACCTTAGAGAAGGCGCCGAAGAGCATGAAAATCCCGTCAATCTATCGGGGTCGTGGTTCCACAATGCTTGCCCCATAACGGGCGTAGCAAAACTTCAACAATTCGGTAACAACTTTGAAGCCGGTACAAAACAACCTTAAAATAAACAAAGGTTGTTTTGGGCCGGCTTTTTAGTTCTATTGCCCTAGTTGATAATTATTCCAATTCACTCCCACTCTGACCACTGATGTAGTGACGATTTTTAAGGAGGCATACATACATGTCGAGTCCCTACAGACGTCCTCACGCACAATCCACCAACGAACCACCAGCTGACATAGATGACAATTCATCGGCGATTCTCCAGCTCAAAGAGGTTTCCAAATCCTTCGGCCCCGTCAATGTGATTGATCGGGTCAGTATTAATGTTCGCCCCGGCCAAGTACATGCCCTTCTAGGCGAAAACGGGGCAGGCAAATCAACGCTTATTAAAATGATGTCGGGGGTATACCAGCCCGATTCCGGTGCCATTATTATTGATGGCAAACAAACTCATTTGCCTACTAGCAAAGCCGCAGAAGACCTGGGCATTGCTACCATTCACCAAGAACTCAACCTGGTTCCCACCATGACCGTGGCCGAAAACGTCATGCTTGGCCGCTTCCCTACTCGCTATGGCCTGGTCAACCACCGTAAATTAGATGCCCTAGCCCAAGAAGCGTTAGACCTCATCGGTGTGGATGTAAAACTCAACGATCGCATTGGCAACCTGGGTATTGCCCGACAGCAAATGGTGGAAATTGCTAAGGCGTTATCCATGCATGCTCGCATTCTCATCCTGGATGAGCCCACCGCTGCTCTCACCGACCACGAAATTGAGCAACTGTTCAAGGTGATCCGCGACCTCAAAGCCCAAAACGTGGCCATGGTTTTTATCTCCCACCACCTTGACGAAATCGCCGAAATCGCTGACACCGTCTCAGTATTACGTGACGGCCAGCTTATCGACGAAGTACCCGCCACCACCAGCGAAGCAGAACTTGTGCGACTCATGGTGGGACGAGAAATCACGAATCAATACCCCCGCGAATCCCATCCCATAGGTGACCCACTCCTAGTGGTCCAAGATTTAAGCAGCGGCGATAAATTTCAGAATGTATCGTTTACCGTTCATGCCGGTGAGATCGTGGGCATGGCCGGCCTAGTGGGTGCCGGACGCACCGAAGTCATCCGAGCCATCGCCGGCTGCGACCCCGTCACGGGGGGAAGCGTCATGGTCAATAATCACCCCCTCAAACTAGGTGATATTCGTCATGCTATCCGGGCCGGCATTGGGCACGTCCCCGAAGATCGCAAAGCCCAAGGGCTCGTCCTGGGTGCCAGCGTCAATGAAAACCTCGGCTTCGCCACCCTACAATCCACCTCCCGCTTTGGTCTTGCCGATCGACGCGGCCAAAAACAACGAGCCACTAAAGTAGCTGAACAATTACGCATCCGCATGGCCTCAATTGACCAACCAGTCAAAGACCTTTCCGGTGGTAACCAACAAAAAACCGTCTTTGGCCGATGGGTGCTGGCCAACTCCCAGGTGCTACTACTCGACGAACCCACCCGAGGCGTCGATGTCGGAGCCAAGGTGGAAATCTACCAACTCATCAACAACATCACCAGCGCGGGTGGTGCGGTGCTCATGGTGTCATCCGAATTACCGGAAGTCATCGGCATGTCCGACCGGATTCTCGTCATGTCCGGCGGTCGGCTAGCCGGTGAACTACCAGCAGGATCCTCCCAAGATGACATTATGGCACTAGCCGTTTCACATGTAGAAGATGCACTGCAAGATGCAGTTTTAGAGGAAATTACGGAGGAATCATGAGCCATACCCTCACAGCCACCAGACCAGCGTCGAAAAGCACAGCCCCACATCCCATCGTCAACTGGATGATCAATAACGGCGCCCTCGTGGGGCTGATCGTCATATGCTTAGGGCTGTTCATAGCCACCCCACACTTTCTTACCACCACAAACCTCATCAATGTGGGTATTCAAACCGCTACCGTCGCCATCCTGGCATTCGGCATGACCTTTGTTATCGTGTCCGCCGGCATTGACCTTGCGGTAGGGTCCGTGGCCGCGTGTTCCGCCATGGTATCGGCCGTATGCTTCGCCAAACTTGGTCTGCCCGACTGGCTCATGATTATCGTTGGTCTGCTTGTAGGGCTTCTCGCCGGGGCCATCTCCGGTCTGACAATCGCCTATGGTCGCCTCACCGCCTTTATTGCCACCCTGGCCATGATGTCCGTCGCTCGCGGTGTCACTCTCGTGATCTCTAAAGGCAACCCAATGTCCGCCCCACCTTCGGTAACAATGCTGGGGAAAAACTATTTCGGCATGCCCATGCCCATCGTCATGATGGCATTAGCAGGAGTGATCTGCTGGTTTATCTTGTCGCGCACAGTTATTGGCCGAAACATGTACGCAATCGGCGGCAATGAAGAAGCAGCACGCCTTTCTGGCATCCCCGTGAAACGCATACAAGTAATTGTGTACTGTCTCTCAGGCCTGTTTGCCGGACTCGCCGGCCTGGTGATCATGGGTCGACTGTCATCCGCCCAGCCCCAAGCCGCCTTAGGCTACGAGCTCGATGCCATTGCGGCAGTCGTCATCGGTGGGGCATCACTTGCTGGTGGTTCCGGCAAAGCCTCCGGCACCTTGGTGGGCGCAATTCTGCTGGCGGTTATTCGTAATGGCCTCAATATTTTGAATGTGCCATCGTTCTGGCAACAAATTGTGATCGGTATCGTTATTGCTCTCGCGGTAGGTTTTGACGTAGTTCGCAACAAAACCAGTACCTAATTCACATGTTTTACGATACATTTAATATGACTTCATTTTAGAAGCCGCAAATTGTTCTTGTTCCGAAAGGGTTCTACCTGTATGTTCAGCACTAAGCTTCGCAAAACACTTGCGGTCGTAGCCTCAGCAACTTTGCTTTGCACCAGTCTTACTGCCTGCAACCGTGACTCCGGTGGTACCGACGCCACTGGCGATGGTGCAAACAAGTCAATCACCTTCGCTCTGTCCACCCAAGCCAACTCCTTCATGGTGCAGATGCGCGAAGGAGCCCAGAAAAAGGCCGATGAACTGGGACTCACCATCAACTTCCAGGACGCATCCGACGACTCCGCCACCCAGGCCAACCAGCTGGCCAATGCCGCAGCTTCTAACACTGGGGTAGTGATTCTCAACCCCACCGACTCTGATGCTATGGCAACTGCAGTGAAGCAATTAACCGATGCGAACATTCCCGTTGTAGCAGTAGACCGAGCCGTCAATAACGCAAACATTGCCTCCTACATCGCATCTGACAATGAAACTGGCGGTAAGCAAGCTGCCAAAGCGCTATCGGAGGCTATCAATGGGGAAGGCGAAATCCTGGTGTTACAAGGCAAAACCGGCTCCTCGGCATCCCGGGAACGAGGCAAAGGCTTCGAAGAAGGGCTGAAAGACAATCCCAACATCAAGGTTGTTGCCAAGCAAACCGCCGAGTTTGAACGCGCCAAGGGCTTAGACGTCACCACAAACTTGCTCCAAGCCCATCCGAATGTCAAGGCCATTTTCGCAGAAAACGATGAAATGGCCCTCGGCGCGGTCGAGGCGCTAGGGAATAAGGCCGGAAAAGAGGTAAAAGTGATCGGCTTCGACGGTGCCGAGGATGCGGTGAAGGCCATCAAGGATGGTCGCATGTATGCATCTATCGCCCAACAGCCCGTCAAAATGGCCGAGCAAGCAGTGATTGAGGCTTCGAAACTGCTGAAGGGTGAAACTGCTATGAAAGAAATGCAAGTGGAGGTTGTAGCAGTGACAAAAGAGAATGTTGACAAGTTCAGCAGCTAAGGTATAAACCTGAGACCAAAGCAGGTGGAGTGTTCCAGCCCTACCTGCTTATTGTTTTGCTTACACTACTACCTTCCCTGCCGGCATTAAGAAGTAAAAGCTTATCGACGTGGGCCCACCAGTAGTACGCTAAGTAAAATCTTTCTCTTTCACTGTCCGATCTAGAACAAGAATGTGACTCCCATGAAACGTGATGGATTACTGAATCCTCAATTGAACCAGGCTATTGCTCGCCTAGGCCATACCGACGCCTTTGCCATCTGCGACTGCGGTCTCCCACTCCCTCCCAAGGCAAAAATTATTGATCTGACACTGATTCATGGAGTTCCCAGCTTTGAGCAGGTTGCCGAAGCCATCCTGAAAGAAGTTGTCATCGAGAAAGTCACCATCGCCACCCAAACCCCCGATGTGATAATGAACACATTGCCGTCAGATGCGCCCGTAACTCAGGTAGATCATGAAGACTTTAAGAAGCAGATCAATGACTGCACTTTCGTCGTTCGCACTGGCTCTACCACGCCTTACGCAAACGTGATTTATCATTGTGGAGTCTCGTTTTAATAGTTTTGAGGAGCTCTAATGAGCATTATCGTTGTTGGCTCAATCAACGCCGACCTGGCGGTACAGGTCCATCGTCACCCCAAACCTGGTGAAACACTTATGGGCAGCGGGGGTACGATTACCCCCGGGGGTAAGGGCGCAAATCAGGCAGTAGCGGCAGCGCTACAAGGCGCATCGGTGCGCTTTGTTGGCGCTGTCGGCAATGATGCCTATGCCACCCCGGCGTTACGATGCCTCACCAAGTCCGGGGTCGACCTCACCGGTATCACCCACGTTAATGACACCACTGGTCTGGCCATTATCGCAATCTCGGCTGATGGCGAAAACAGCATCATCGTGATACCGGGCGCAAATGCCTGGGTCGATGCGGAAGCCGTCAACCAGTATGTCGCCGATATCGCTGCCGCCGACATTGTACTGCTTCAGGGCGAAATTCCCGCCGAAGGTTTCCAGGCCGCAGTGAATGCCGCCACTCACCGTGTGGTGATCAATCTTGCCCCGGTCGTCCCTGTGGACCGTGATGCTCTGCTCCAAGCGGACCCCCTCATGGCTAATGAACACGAAGCCGCCCTGGTGCTGCAACAATTAGGCTATGACGTAACCGAAGAAGACAGCAATAATCCAGAGAAACTGGCCGCAGACCTATTGGCCGCCGGTTTCCCCTCCGTGGTGCTCACCCTGGGAGCTGCCGGAGCGCTCGTGGCCACCCCGGAGGGCAGCAAACTCGTGCCCTCCCCAAAGGTGACTGCGGTCGATACCACTGGTGCCGGCGACGCATTCGCAGGTGCCTTGGTGGCACGACTGGATGCTGGGGATTCACTCCTGGACGCCGCCCATCATGCGGTGCGGGTGGCCGCTTATGCTGTCACTGGTCGGGGTGCCCAAGACTCCTACCCCAAGAAGGACGACCAACTGCCAGAAGTGTAAGGCGATAAGAACACATCGATAATAACCGGGGACAGGGCGTGTCGACGTGAGTTGATGCCAATCGGGCCGTGTCCTCAGTAACTCCCTCATTGCTAGCTTGACGCCGATAATATCGTCGTCAAGCTACATTATTATAAACCGAAACCCGCTACAGTATGGGCATGCGTATTATTCTTGCCTCTGGATCCGCATCGCGAAAATCTATTCTGGAATCTGCCGGGATAACACCTGTGCTTCACCCCGCCGACGTGGATGAAGACGCTATCATCGCTACCCTCACCGCGGCGGG
>CAJZGD010000027.1 GCA_915275065.1 uncultured Corynebacterium sp.
CCGCACCCAGCCCGCTGGTGGGGTGGTTGCGATCCCGGATTCCGTGGTGGAAATCCCCCCAGGGGAAACCGTCGACAAGCGACGAAGAACACTGGTATGACCTGCCAATATTCACCAATGGGGGCATTTTTGATCCGCGATGGATTCTGCCGCTGGCCGGCGTTATCGTGGGGGCCGGAACGTATGCCGGCCGGCTCCTGGAGATTTACCAGGGGCTGAAATACGATTTTTCCTCGATCGTGCAGGGGTGGGACGTGCATTGGCACGCCAGCGAAGTCCGATTCATTTTGGAACGCGGCATTGCCGACTCCACCCGCATGGGTGAAGCCCACAACATTGATGGTCATCAGGAACTGTTCTACCCCTCTGGGTGGCATGCCGCTGCCGCATTACTTGCCCGCTACGAGGGTTTTACCCCCATCCAGGCAATCAACTGGATGACCATTGTTCTGCCTTCGGTCACCATTCCCCTGTCTGTTGGGCTGATCGCTTGGCGACTCGTGGGCAATCGGGGGCTCACCGCCCAAATCGCCGCAGGGTTCTCGGCCGCCATCGTGATCGCCACTCCGGTGCTGTACTGGATTCCTGTGTATGTAGGCATGTGGCCGTACCTTGGCGCCATTTCCATGACCGGCATCGTCGCGGTCCTCATCACATCTATCCCGGCGGTTCCGGTCCGTATGTTTGCCGGCGTCATGGGGTTTATGGGGGTGGCGATCGCGCACCCCGCCCCAATCACCGTTGTGGTGTTCCTGGTGGGGTTTTGGTGGCTATTTGGTCAGCTGTGGCGTCCGGTGCGCCAATGGTGGACCCCGGCGGACCCGATTTCTGCGGACCCAACCACGCCGGATACTGCCACCGCCGAACCGGATCAGGACCACGAATCAGAATCGGCGGAGCCGGAGCCAAAAGAGCGGGAAACCCCGGCGCGGAAACCGCGTCAGGTCGGTGCCCGCATCTGGAGTAGCTGGCGCACCAATAAATGGGCTGCCGGCACCATGGCCCGGCTTCGGGACTTTGGGCTGCTTGCTGCCACCGGTGGCATTGCGGTGTTGTTGCTTTGGCCCCAGCTCAAATCCGGTTTTGGCCAGTCGGAAGACGTCCAAGCTGTGACTGCGTTTGAAGATCTTTCCCGCAAGGAAACGTTCGTGAAAACCTTCTTGATGCGCACCCGGCATGTGGGTGAGTTCGGGCTTACCGACTGGACGTATCTCTTGTGGTTTGCGGTGATTGGCATGGTTGTGGCCCTCGTGTGGCGGCGCAATGTGTGGGGAATCCTGTTCTTGATCTTCTCCGCGCTTATCACCATGAATGCCCTCACCATGTTCCCTGAGCCCTGGGGTGGGCTGCTTAATATCATCGGTGGGCTGCACTATGGCACCGCGCACCGCCTGGTGATTCCCGTGGCCATGTTCCTTTTCGCCTACTGTGGCGTCGGGGTGGCGGTAGTCATTCGGCTCGTGTTTGCCGGGTTTGTGCGAAATAAAATATGGCGTGTCGCATCCGTGTGCCTGTCAACCATTGTTGCGGTGTGGATGACTTCGCTCATCGTGCCGTGGGCCAGCTACTCCGTGAAGGAGGGCTCCCGGTGGGCGATCGAATCAATGTACGAAAGCCGCATGGTGACCAAAGACGACCGTGATGCTTTTAACTGGTTGGCCAAACAGCCGCACGCCTACGATGGCATCATTTTTGGCAATAGTGCTGATGGCTATGGTTGGATGTACGCCTATAATAAGCTGCCTTCGCTGGCCCGCCACTACGATGGGGTATCCGCAAAGCCTGGTGCACCCAGCCATGTTCTCCGTGACAGTGCCTATCTGATTGGTGCTGGTAACCATGGCGATCCCGACCAGCGCAATAGGGCAGATCTTGCGGCAGAAAACCTGGGCGTGAACTTTATCATGCTTTCCCCACCGAATTTCTGGTGGTTCCAGCAAAGCAACCTGGAGATGTCGGCCAAACTCGACAAGGCACCCGGTTTGACCTTGGTGTATCAGAAGAATTCGATCCGAATCTATGCGGTGAACGCCAAGTTTAAAGACGCTGAATTGACCCGCATGCGTGCGTCTGGCCCGGCATCCAACCAATTGCCGGTGCCGCAGTGTCCTAAGGATTCGGCCGATGGTAAGGCTGCCGCTACCGCTGGGGAGACCACCCAGGTGGAATACGATCCAGACACTGGCGAGCAGACCACAGTCACCAAGCCGAAGCCTTGCTATCACCGGCCGTCAAAACCGGATGTTCCTCCCCGCGCGAACGATGCGAAGGGGAAGACCCCTGCTACGCCCAAGAGTGGGGGCGGCGATGACAAGTCGAATAAGTATTCAGAGAAAACCGGCCTTGATCTCACGGAGAAAGAGGCCAGGCGACGGCGTCTTGATAATGGTTACGTTCACAACGAGAAGGCCACCCTTCGGTTCTGAGTGCTCTTGGCGTCAAGCAGTAGGTGGGCGTCCGGTATGCGGTGCTTGGTGGGTGGCGCTCAGTGAGCGACATCTGGTAGATCGGAGCTCAGCGTCACAAGTGCTGAGCTGGAGTTGTGTGTTTTGGGGCGACGGTAATTGGGTGCTGAATCGGTAAAGTCCAGCTTGGATTCCGGGATGGTCGTGGCTGCAAGCCTGGCAACAAGCGATTTCCCCGGTGGTATAGCCTTGAGATGTGCCTGGATGCGTCAGGGGGCTGGGGTATCGAAAGTGCTGAGCTGTACTTTGCCGATTCGGCCCTTTTGCCGGGTGCCTCAAGGCCTGCGGCTCATGAGAACTCCAGCTCAGCACCTATGATACTTCTGTAGGGTGGGTTGGTTGAGCGGTAGAACGAAGCCTCACCATGGGCCAAGCAACGCCTTGCCGTGCAGGCTGTGATAGTAGGAGAATTGCTGAGCTGGAGTTCTCAAGGGCGGAGTTCTCCGGGGTGGGGTGAGGAGCTTACGGAGGCTTGTAAGAAAGGCGCAGACGCCAGCGAAGATCGGGCGGGCAGAAAACCACCAACAAGAATGCGCCAACTCGGCATGACGCTAACAGGGGTGATCCTGCCAAACCCAATGCAGGTTTGGTAACCTAAAACCACATGACCACCACAAACGATGGGGTCGGTGGTCATTTCGCGCCGCTTGCCGCCCGCACTCAAGGCAGGCCAACATGGGCATCACACCCACCACCAAAGCCCAAATATCTGGGCACAAATTCCTCACCCGACGCCTGGAACACGGACTCGTCCTCGGCGACATCCGCATGATCCACGACCCACTCGCCACCCGTAACCGGGCACACATCTTCAGTCTCGCCGCCACCGCACTCATATGCCTCGGCGCCCTTGCCATGGCAGTATTCAAACCCGCCATCGACCCCGGTGATGCGGCCATCATCCAAGCTGAAAGCGGTCAGCTCTACGTTCGGATCGACAACCAACTCCACCCAGTAGCAAACCTAGCCAGTGCCCGACTCATCGTGGGCGAAGCCGCCGACATTCACACCGGCAGCGATACCATTCTCAAAAACCTCCCCAAAGCCGTCCCCATTGGAATCGTAGATGCGCCAGGACTCATCGCACCCCCAGCCACCGCAACTCAAAAACTCGTGCCCCATGCCTGCCACACCACAACGAAACCAGCAAACCGGCTAGACATGGCCCCAAACCAAATCACCATCATCATGCAGGAAACCGGGGCCAATGTGACAACCACAAACCAAACAACCCCCATATTCCAGCAACTCGCCACAGGCCATGCCCTAGTAGCCCTGGTGGACCAAGCCGAATGGCTGGTTACCGCCAACGGTCGCAGCATCCTTCCGCCTGCGGACACGCCAGACGGCCGGAATATCCGCCATCGACTAGGGATCACCCCAACCACACCACGCTGGAGTCCACCCCCACAAATATTCTCTGCTATCGCCGAAAAACCGCCCGCAACTATACCAACCGGCATTCTGGAAATCCTCCGCATTCCCGGCGCGGACAATCCGCAGTTTTGGGCGCGGACTGCCGATGGGGTGGTGCGCCTTGCCCCAATTCAGGCCGATATCCTGGTGGATTCCGGGGTGCGCATGCAAGATGGTACCGCTACGGAACTAGGCGCAAACCCTGATTCGAAAACATTGTCGAGTTTTCCCTTACCGGATCGCGTGCCAACCTGGGTTGATCCCACAGCGCAGCCATTGTGTGTCGGGGAACATGGTGAGGTAGAAACAGCTCCCCTCATTGAGGGGAAACCTGCGTGGGGTGAGGCGGTGGCGTTAGCAGGGAAAGCAGTGGCTACGCATTTTGTTGGTCCCGGCTGGGCGGTAGGAGTAGACACCGGCAGTGGCATCCATGTGGTGTCGGCCCATGGGTTGCGGCACCAGGTAGAGAATCGGGAGACTGCTGCAGCATTAGGGATATCGCATTTTTATTCGATTAATTGGGACATGTTACGGCTCTTGCCTTCGGGAACAACATTGAGCAAACAGCAGGCGCTCCAACCGTTATATTAGCCACCACATATCACGGGTCATGGCAGGGAAATCTGACACATGGTGACATATATCCCAGTGGTCATGTCCTGTGATTTTGCTGGTAACTGGGTATCTGTATACCCAAATGTGATATAAACAAGTAAGTTGAAGAGAAAGTGGGCGTGCCATTCAACTGGAAGTGAGGTGGTTGCTTAATGTCGTCCATGCGTGAAGCAGTCGCAACAAAATTAGACGGAATCACCCGCTACCACGATCATGTGAAGCAGAAACCTTTTGGTTTTCTGGTTCGACCAGCTGTTCTCATTATCGGCTGGTTTGTCGTACTGATTGGTATCATTGCCATCCCACTCCCCGGTCCTGGTTGGCTTATCGTTTTTATTGGTGTTGCCATTCTTAGCCTTGAGCTTCACTGGGCTACTCGCCTGCTTTCCTGGGCAATTAGGGAATATGAGCACGTCACCACCTGGTATGCAAGCCGCTCCAGAACTTTCCGCTATTCCTTCGCTACAACTAGTTTTGTTTTTGTGTGGGCAGTTGTTGGTTTAACCGCTTATGTGGTGTGGCGAATGGGTGGGTTTTCCATGCTCGATCCAGTCATGCATGCGGTGATGTAGCATCACGCTTTTCGACGTTCTGTTCGAAGCCTTAATCCGAGAATCACCAGCCCTATCACCACAACTATTCCCATAACCCACCCCACCCGAACCATGGGGATGGGAGACGATTTCGGCTGAACACTTACCGTCACCACCCGCGCAGGCGGTTGCGTCTCCATCACATGCCGCACCACCCGACCAATATCCAACGTGCCATTGCTCGGATCCACACTGGCGAACAGCATGTTCCGAATCTGTTGCGCACTGGCCGACGGGTGTCGCTGCCGCAATAGCGCCACTGTGCCGGTCACCATGGGGGCGGCAAAACTCGTGCCTTCAAACGGCAATACCGTGGTGTGCTGCACTGTTCCCGTACTCAACCCGGAACCGAGTGGATCCAAACCCGCATACACCGTTCCTGGGGCACTGATCGTGGGATGGGGCGACTCGATGGAATATTCTGTCGGCTGGTAAGAATCATTCGTGGCGGTCACCCCTATCACCAAGGTGTGATGCGCCGGGTATACCACGGATCCTTGTTGACAGTTGTTCCCCATATTGCCGGCTGCTGCGACGATAATGATTCCGCGTTCTTCGGCTCGTTGTATTGCCGCATCGAATTCGCGGGTGTCGATTGATGGCGCGCCGGGTGGTAGGCAGGATACCACCGATATGTTGATGACCTGTACCTTTTTGTCGATTGCTGCATTGATGGCGGTGGTGAGGGTGGCGAGTGTCCCACCGGTGTCGGTTTTCTGGGATTGGGAGCTGGTTTGCCGGAACGACATGATTGCGGCATCCGGGGCTACACCCACAATGCCGTCTCCGGTGTCATGGGCTGCGATGACGCCAGCGACGATGGTGCCGTGTGCGTCGCAGTCGATGGTGGCGCCTGCTTTGGGTTCGAGAAAGTCGCCACCGTCTGTGATTGGTGGTAGCCGGGGGTGCGGTGCGACACCGGTGTCGATGATGCCTATGGTGACGCCCATCCCGGTGGCGAGTTGGTGCACGTCACGATAGTGGTCGGATACGGCAGCCTGGTGTTTGATGAGTTCTGGGCTGGCGGCGAATGTTGTGGCGCAGTTCGTTGGGCGTTTCGGTGCCGTGTCTGGTGCCGAGGTCGTTGGTGGTGGGTCGGCTGCGTTTGTTGATGGTGGTATTAAGGCGAGGGCTAGTGCCCATAGGATTAGTGTGGTAAGAAGTCGGCGGATCATAATGCGATCCCACGAAGCAGACTGAAGATGCCGACGAGGTGGAGGGCTAGGGGGAGGCAAGCTGCAATGCTGAGCAGTTCGGCTCGTTCCACCCAAACCACTGTGGTGGGTTCCAGGTTGGTGAGGTGTTTTACCCAGCCCGGGGCGGTGAATACTGTGGCGGAAACGAGAAATGCTGCGATGCTGAGGCCGAGGTGTGCAGGTGGTGCGGTGGCATCTGTGAGATGGGGGCTTGCCGATAATGCTGTGCCGCATGCCGCTGCCATAGCTGGGATCCAGAGTGACCAGGTGCGGGGTGACCCGTGGTGTCGGTGGGCATGCACGACAAGGCTGAGGCACATGCAGACGGCTAGAGCAAAACTGAAGTTTCGTTGTGGCGCCCAGCCGCATACCACGATGATTGCGGGGCTGAGGACACAACCGAGTCCGACCGTGATGCCGTCAAGGATATGTTGGGCCAGGAGTGCCCGGTGTGGGGTGTTTGTCGGATTCGTGTCCGATATCGATAAATCCTGCCCAGGGGTGGGGAGCTGTGGGACTCGTACGCCGGCGATTTTGATTGATAGTAGTGGCGAAAATGCTAGCGCGATGATCCCTGCTGCGACTACTAGGGCGGCCGCGTGGACCAGCCATGACCAGGTAGGATCTGTGAGCGCTATGAGTGGGGGATGGTAGAAGCAAGCCCCGAGCGCCATGATGATGAGGCTGATTCCAATGGTGATGAGTGCACTTATGGTGGGGACATGTGGGGTGATAAACCGGAGTAGGAGAGTGCTAACGATCAGGACAATGCCTGCGCATGCGCATGCTAATGCCCACATACGGGCGAATTGACTATCGCTCATTTGTGCCCCCGTCGGGAGGGTGGGGGAGCCGGCTATGGCTATGAGAGTAGTGAGGCTGATTCCGCCGACGGTGATGGGGGCAAATAAGAGTTTGCGGGTCCAAAGAAGCATGGCGAGAATTGCTACCACTGGGATGATCAGCCGCAGTATGGGTGGCAACCCGGGCAGGGCTGCTACCAAGAGTGTGAGCCCTAGTAGTCCGGCCAGCCCGGCGCAGAACACTGTGCCGATTGGTGGTGGTGTGGCCTGGGTGAGGTTTTCTAGAAGCTCTGCCGCATCCCGCACAACCGGGGTTGGGGGTTCAGTAAGGGGACTGATGACCAGGATGTCACCCTGGGTGAGATGGCATTGGGCCAGGGGGATGGCTGGGTCGAGTTCTTGCCCAGCAGCGGTGGTGGCACACCATGGGGTGGTATTGGTGGGAAGGTTGGCGATGGCTAGGATTTCGTCGATTGTTTCCGATAGGCTGCTACTGGCCGGGATGGCGAGATCTATGCTGGTAGAAGCGTCGAAAAGCTCGATACGCACGGTGAGCCGAAGCGTGTGGGAGGCGTTGATGGTAGTCATGGTGGAACTTGGAAAATTGGGTGGGAACATGGGTAATGGCGAGGAATTCCCAATCGACTACCTCAGAAACATTCGTGCTATCTTTTGGGGGTAATGCTGAGCGTATCCCCACACGTGTGCATACCCACAAGCTATAACAGGATGTTCTTTTCCATTGTGGCGCTCTTTTTCTTATCTGTCTACCTTCAAAGCTGTGAAATTCGTCTATCAACATTATGAGAAAGAACACAATTTATTTTAAGGTGGTTGGGCTTATAATCAGTTTTGTGTCCACTCTTGATGGGGATCGTGAGGTGGACTCCCAATAGAACTGCGTGTATGCGTCATGTGCACTCCTGGGAAAACCTGGGGTGCCCATGATGTGTACGCGTGCACGAACAGGGGAGACCATGACTCAAACAATCCACGCATCAACCGAGTTCAAACCGCCTTTTCGCCCTGCTCGACCAGCGCCACATGGTGGTGGTCGGCACCGGCAAAAAGAACCAGAACTGCCAGATACACCGTTGCAGCCGGAAACGGTGAGAGTGAAAGAGTCACCACCGGCGCGATTGATACCTCCGGTTATTCCTGCGCACGATCATCCCGTGGCTGGCACCATTGTGCCGCCCATTGTCACTGGCGAACGTGAATCCGCGCCACCGTTGCCTACGGGGGTCATCACCCCGGAGCCGGTGCCCGAGGCGCCGAAGCCCCAGCCGATTCCCATGATGCGGCTGATCATGCCCATCGTTATGGTTATTGCCGCTTTATCCATGGTTGGGTTGATGTTTATGATGGGCGGCCAACTGAACCCCATGACGCTGGTCTTTCCCCTCATGATGCTCATGAGCGTGTTTATGATGTTTAGCCCGCCACCTGGAGAAAACACCGACGAAATTCGTCGCACATATCTTCGACATTTGGGAGTGGTTCGGGAGATCGCACGCCAGAATGCTGGGGAACAACGGGCGCACCAGCTATATAATTACCCGGACCCTAAGGAGCTTGGTTCGCGCATAGGGACGACTCGAATGTGGGAGCGGTCCGACGGCGACATGGATACCATGACTGTGCGGTTGGGGCTGGGTATCGCCGATCTTTGTACCCCTATTGACGTGGGGGATCCCGGGGTTGCCGAAGATTTGGAACCGGTGTGCGCGGTGAGCCTCAGGCAGGCCGTGAACACCGTGAGTTTCTTGCCAGATATGCCCATTGTGGTGCAGCTTTTGGCTTTCGACGCCCTGGCGTTATCCGAAGAAACCCCATCTGAAGATGCCCAGTCCGGGGGCGCTGGGTCTGGGGGCGCCGCCCTGGCATTGGCGCGGGCTATCATATGTCAGCTTGCGTTATGCCATGGTCCAGACACCGTAGGAATCGCGGCCCACGGCACGGGCCTGGCCTGGGCCAAGTGGTTGCCGCACACAAACCCAACCACCCTGACCAAAGCGCCCTACACCGTGTTGGTGGTCGATGGTACTGTGCCAACCTTGCAGCTCGAAGAGCTGTTATCGCAACGCGAGTGGACCATCATCATTGCTGTGAACAACAGTACGCCAGCATTGGCTGAGCTCGTCATAGAGGATGGTCTATCGTTCACCGTGGGCGAAAAACTCATTGTGCACGTTGAAGATGCGGATGAGGAACTCGGTGTTCCCGACGGCTTGACTGAGGCTGAGGCCCTGCTCTTTGCCCGAAAACTTGCACCGTTTTCCCGGCCCAGCACCGATTCGCGCGACAGCCATGCCGGACTCCCGGCCCTATTGGGAGTGCACGACTTCACTCCGCAGACTCTCGAACGTTTGTGGCAACCGCGGGGCGAACAGCGTCTGAGCGTTCCCATCGGGTGCGACAGTGATGGGCACAGCCTCATCGTGGATATCAAAGAGGCGGCGCATGGCGGCATGGGGCCGCATGGATTATGCATTGGTGCCACCGGGTCTGGAAAGTCCGAGCTCTTGCGCACGCTTGTGGTGGCGCTGGCCGCAACGCATTCGCCGCATGCCCTCAATTTTGTGCTGGTGGATTTCAAAGGCGGTGCCACATTTCTGGGGTTAGATGCTTTGCCGCACACCTCGGCGGTGATTACTAACCTGGCCGACGAATCCGTGCTTGTTGAACGCATGTACGATGCCATTTCGGGGGAGATGAATCGGCGGCAGGAGCTATTGCGCAAGATGGGAAACTTTCCCAACGTGGATGAGTATGAGGCTGCTCGACTGCGTGATCATCCCGAATGGGAGCCCATGCCGGCCCTGCTGATTATCCTCGATGAATTCTCTGAGCTTTTAGGCCAACATAATGAGTTTGGTGAGCTCTTTGCCGCGGTTGGGCGACTGGGCCGATCACTGCACGTGCACCTCTTGTTGGCGTCGCAACGCCTGGAAGAAGGCAAACTTCGTGGCTTAGAGTCGCACCTGTCCTACCGGATTGGGTTGAAAACCTTCTCCGCGGTGGAATCGCGGCAGGTGCTGGGTGTGGCCGACGCCTACCATCTTCCCAGCAAACCCGGGATGGGCTTCCTCAAAACCGACGCTGACCAGCTCGTGTGTTTCCAAACCGCTTATGTTTCCGGCCAACTCATGCGCCCCAAACCCACCTGTGACGGTGCGGCATTGGGCGACCGACCCCACGTGTCACTATGGTCTGGCTATGCATCTGAAACCGCTCCGATTACTACTGATGCACTGATTCCCGACCCGCGCGGCACGCTTGTCGACGCCCTCGTGGCGGCAGCCCAGGTGGTGGCACGCTCCTGGCACCAGAGCGCCCACACCATGTGGTTACCGCCACTGCCGGCTGCAATCCCACTGACCGATATCATCAAGCAGCCCGTCACCCCCAACACGTTATGCGCAACCATTGGCCGGATTGACCGCCCATTCCTGCAACGACAAGACCCTTATGTGCTGGAGTTTTCCGGCCAACAGGGGCATACCATGATCTGCGGCGGCCCCCAGACCGGAAAAACCACCGCGTTGCGCACCATTGTGCTGGCGCTTGCCTGCACCCATACCACCGATTACCTGCGGTTTTATATTCTCGACCTGTCTGGTAACAACCTGGAATCATTGTCGCTTTTGCCCCATGTTGCAGGCGTCGCCCACCAACACGACACCGAGAAGATCGCACGCATCATTGATGAGGTGTGTGGATTTATCGACCAGCCGGAACCGTGGCATACCTTCCTCATTGTCGACGGCTGGCATGTGCTGCACGGGGACCATGAGGATCTCATGGAAAAGTTGGGTCGTATCGCAGCTGATGGCTTAGCCGCCCGCGTCCACCTAGTGCTCACCGCAACCCGATGGTCTGTGGTGCGGCCAGCCATTCGTGACCTGATCCCGCAGCGCATAGAAACCAAGTTGGGGGAGCCCATGGATTCCCTGATCGACCGGAAAGCACAGCTAAAGGTGCCGGCATTGCCCGGACGTGGGCTAACAAGCAGCGGTGAAACCATGTTGATTGCGTTATCCGCCCAACAGGATGTTGCCTTCATAGCACGTTCCCTGGTGACAGACCAGCCGCCGGTGCCCCGCCTCAAACTCCTACCAATCAGCCTCATGCTTGCGGACCTGCCGCAGCTAGATCCCGAGCAGCATTCCGTGCCGCTGGGGGTGGGCGGACTGAAACTTGGGGCTGTGAACTGGGATTATCTTGCTAGCCAGCACATGGTGTGTATTGGGTCGCAGGAGTCCGGGAAGTCGACGCTCATATCCACAATCATTGCTGGCCTGACCCAGATTGGTCGGGAACGCGCCCGACTCGTGGTCATCGACCACCGGCGCAGCCACTTGGGGGCCATCGACCCGGACATGCTGGCCGGCTACAGTGCCAGTACCCAGGAAACCGAGAAACTCGTGGCGGCGATGAAAATTACCCTGGAGGGGCGCCTGCCATCCGCCGAGGTCACGCCGCAACAATTAAAAGACCGCTCCTGGTGGACCGGGCCCGACATTTTCCTCATCATTGACAACCTAGACCTGGTGGCCGACATGGTGTTTACGCCACTGCTGTCGGTGCTGCCACACGCCCGGGACGTCGGGTTACATGTGGTGATTACCCGCAAATCTGGCGGCTGCGTGCGAGCTCTCTTCCAGCCGTTTCTAGCGGAGATCAAGGACCAGTCGCCGTTCATTATCGTGCTGGACGCAGACAAGGATGATGGGCCACTGTTTGGGGTGCGGTTGAAGCCGCAGCCACCCGGTCGAGGCGTGATGATCCACCACGGTACGCAGCAGGGCCTCATCCAGATTGCGGTGGCCAATATGCCGGAGGCTGCGGAGGCGAAGGCATCATGAGCGCTCCCATTGACCTCACCATTCTCGTCTACGAAACCGCCATCGTGTTCGAAGGGGAGACCGATAGCTACCGCTATGATCTAACCGGCAGCGGCATTGTTGCCGGCACGCAGGTGGCTGATGTGATCGCAGAGGCTCGCGAGCAATTGCATGCCCAATGGCCAAACGTCACCATCCAGGTCAAAGGCCCGGAGGAGTATTGCTACAACCTCGTTGTTGGGTTGCAGGCAGAAAACGTCACGGTGGTATCCGACATCGATACCTCTGCTCCCGATACGGCCGATGGCGATTACGACTATTACGACGACGATGAAGTTACTGATGATAATGATGTGGCCTACGATTCCGATGGTGTTGATGATGACTATGAGGATTCAGTGTTACAGAAGTCGCCATCGGTCGCACCGGAATTATGTGATGTTGATAACACATCGCTGACATCTGTGTTTCCTCGGATTTCTCGTCCGAATTCCCCGGAAGCTACCCGCGGCAATCTTTACCTCTACCTTGCCATTGCCGGCGTCATCGTACTGATCTGCGGCGTGTCCCTGTGGGCGGTCGGCCCAGGTTCGCCGCCGCCCACACTCCCGCAGGCCAGCGCGCACCCGTTCCCAACGTCCCAGCTTGCGGCCATCCCCCAGAAACCAACGTCGACAAGCAATGCCGGCACCATCACGATGGAGCATGGAAACATCCAGGTAGGGCTGCCACACGATTACCGCATCGAAGAACAACCCGACAAACCCGGCATACTCATCGGTCGTGGCGCCGACGAAAATCTGCGGGTCACCATGGCCATCGACCCGCTTTTCGACGCCGACCCCACGGCAATATTTGCCGAGCTCGATGCCACAATCCACGGCGACCCCACCCTCACTCCCGCCGAATCGTTAGGAATTGGCCGTGGCCAGGAGAAAAACTACATCGAAAACCCCGGCGATGGCTCCACCGTTCACTGGATCGTGTGGATTGACGCTGGCCATGTTTTTTCGCTGGGCTGCCACACCCGAACAGCCGCCGCGAACCTGCCGCAACGCGCCACCTGTCGGAAAGCCGCCGAAACGCTCACCATCCGACACTAGCCCAAAACTGGGATTTTCCAGTCCAATTACATGTACACCAACTCAATAGAAAGGCACGAAAGTGAGCAATACTTTCCGCACCGAATCCGACGTCATGGTCACTACCGCCGGACAAGTCGACAACACCAATAATGAAGTGCAGTCTGAACTCTCCCGCCTTCGCGGCGTAGTCGATGGCCTCCGGGGTTCTTGGAGTGGCCAAGCCCAAGCCTCTTTCGACCAGCTCATGCAACGGTGGGACACCAACGCCAAAGATTTAAGTGATGCGCTCACGAGCATCAGCGAAAACATTCGCGCCAATGCTCACGCCTTCGAAAATGTGGAAACCAGCAATGTGCAATCACTCAACCATGTGGGAGGCGGACTGGTCCTATAACCATACTGATAGACACCGCAATATCACACATCAACCTGCGGTAACCGGCGTATCATTGCAGAACACACCAACCTCGCCAACGCCACCATGATGGCTTCCCATCGAACCATTTGCCACCAGTGTGGAGTTGGCCAAAGCACATGATGGCGGGGCATCGATCCCCTACAGTGCCCCATCATCGTCATCAATCTACATTCAAGGAGTACCCCATGGACGTCATTCAATACGGCTTCGGCGAAATCGACGCTGCCGCCGCTGACATCCAAACCACCGCTAGTCGTATCGGTTCCCTGCTGAATACACTCAAAACACAAATCCAACCCATGGTCACTGCCTGGGAAGGATCCTCATCCACCGCCTACCAAGAAGCCCAAACCAAATGGGATCGTTCAGCTGACGAACTGAATACAATCTTGGACACCATTGCCCGGACGGTACGAAACGGCAACGACAACATGAACGATGTGAATCGGGCCGCTACCTCGTCCTGGGGCTAGCCTGATGGTGTCCGCACCTTTTTGATCGCAAGAGACGTCAGGTCATGGTGATATATCCCCACCGGTGTCATGGCTGATACCGGATTCATTATGATCTGCGGTGCCACCTCAAGGTCTATGCGGGTTCCCAATCACCCACATGACCATCAGGTCGGCACCGGTAAACGTCGCACTACCCGCCACAATGCCAACGACACAGGTTCCCAACCACTACCCGCCCCTGGCGGCAGTCGAAGGTGACAGTCGATGAACAGGCGTGAACCCGTGCCTCCCGCGTTGCGGCGGGTAGTGTGAAACCCCAATATTTCGGTTTCCAGCGCCACAACTTTGGCATTTAAGCAGCATTGATATAGGATTGTGAATCTGTGTGATTTCACGCCGAAATCGGGTCTCCACCGGCCGCCGATTTCTGATACCGGCTTCACACGCATAACGGCTGGCAGTTCTAGACAGACTTAATAAGGAGTCATCAGTGTCTACTTATCACCCCAAGGCTGGTGACATTACCCGTAAGTGGTATGTCATCGATGCCACTGACGTGGTGCTGGGTCGCCTGGCTGTAACCGCAGCTGACCTGCTCCGCGGCAAGCGTAAACCATATTTCACCCCCAATGTTGATTGTGGCGACCATGTCATCATCATCAACGCCGACAAGGTGCGCGTCTCGTCCAACAAGCGGGAACGCGAGTTCCGGTACCGTCACTCCGGTTACCCGGGTGGTTTGAAGGTCATGACCCTCGGCCGGTCCCTGGAATTGCACCCGGCTCGTGTGATTGAAGAATCCATCCGGGGCATGATGCCCCACAACCGGCTCAGCCGTGCCTCCGCCAAGAAGCTGCACGTGTTTGCCGGTTCCGAGCACCCTTATGCTGCCCAGAAGCCAGAAACCTATGAGATCAAGCAGGTGGCCCAGTGAGTGACAACAACGTAACCGAAAACTTTGAGGCCGATGCAGCTGACATCGCTGCCGCAGCCGCCGCAACCGAAGAATTCACCAACACCATTGGTGACGCCGTGGCCGCAGAAACCGAGGTTGAGGCAGAACTGCCTACCTACCATGAAGGCCCCATTCAAACCGTTGGCCGCCGGAAGCGCGCCATCGTCCGGGTGCGCATGGTAGAAGGCTCCGGCCAGTTCGTCTGCAACGGTCGTACCCTGGAAGAATACTTCCCCAACAAGCTGCACCAACAGCTCATCAAGGCGCCCCTGGTGCTCATCGACCGTGATGGCCAATTCGACATCCACGCCAATCTCACCGGTGGCGGCCCCACCGGCCAGGCAGGCGCTTTCCGACTGGCTATCGCCCGGGCCCTCAACGTTTACAACCCGGCAGATCGCCCAGCCCTGAAGAAAGCTGGCTTCCTGACCCGTGACGCCCGTGCCGTGGAACGCAAGAAGGCTGGTCTGCACAAGGCCCGCCGTGCACCGCAGTACTCCAAGCGTTAACAACTACGCGGAATACAAACCCGCCCGCCCCTGGTTATGGG
>CAJZGD010000028.1 GCA_915275065.1 uncultured Corynebacterium sp.
CGCACATCAGTGGCGGAATCAATCATCGCCCCTGTTGCCATATCCACCGGCTCCATACCAGGGAGTTTGCACTCATTTCCCCGACACAGGTTTTTCGGCCCATTCAGCCCCAACTTCTCTTTCGCCGCCCCTAACGCCTCAGACAGCGCTTTCCCCGGTCTTGTCCCTTTTAACGCATCGAGTATTTTCCCTCTAGGCAGGAAAGTAGTCATATCCGAAGCAAACTCTTGCCACGAACAATTCCCCGTCAAACATAATAACCCCTTTAATTCCAACCCTAGAGTTTTTAACGACAGCCCCAATCCATTCAGAATCGGGAGTGATGCTAGCAACCCACCAATAGACTGCAACACATCCGAAATATCACGCAACAGATCCGCATGCTTCGACACCCAGTCTTTGAATGCCTCCCATTTTTCCTCCACCCAATTCGGGTTCTCCTCAAACCGTTTCCGCGCTTGCGACCTAATAGCAGTAACCGTGGCCTGCACCTCGGTACTGAGCGTGGTTTTAATCCCCGCACCCTTAGCAACATCCGCATCAAACACCGTAGTCGCCCGCAAATGCTCAGCTTTGGCGGCTTCGAACGCCGCCTGGGCCGCAGCCAACTCCGACTGGGCTGCTGTAGCAGTACTCGCGGTAATCGCATTCACCCCAGGCAGGGCAGCAGTCGCTACCGCAGTCGCTGTTGCAACCTTCGCTGTGGCCGCGGCCCTGACAACGTTTGCCTCACACAGGTTATAATTCGCCACCGCGGTCTGCACCGCCGTGTGATCCGCCAACGCCACCACAATCAGGGCATTCATCTGGGTTTGCGCCGACGTTAAGGCTTCCGCGTACTGGGTGACAGCAGTACTTACCCCACGATGCGCCTCACCCGTGATCGTTAAATGATTCGGAAACTCCCCATGAATAAGCTCCCGATACCGATCCCCCTCATCACCTAAAAACCCACCATCATTCATCGCCCTGAGTGACGCTGCTGTAGTAAGAGCGTTTTCGGCAAACACCCGCCACCTACGGGCGAACTCGAACACCTCCGCCGGATTCCCGCCGATCCGAAACTCACTTTGCTTATAAGCAAGAAACGGCTTTAGGGGCAAAACAGGCATAATACAATAACCTTTATAAAAACAAACAAACAATAAGGGGGAAAACAAAGAAATGAAGAAGATGTGCTACAACAAGCAAGGATGGGGCGTTCTACCCCACCGGCCTTCGAACACCCATACTGGTCAAACCACAAGAAAATCTAGGGTAGAGCATGGTTGGGTAACGCATTATCATTTATTCCCTTTTGGTCGGAGGTCGGTTGAATACGAGAATTAGCACTGTATGTTACCTGGATGCTGACCCAGGTGGAATAGGTATTCCACAACTCTTATTGAAAAATTAGATGATCTGTTTTTCACTTATGCGATGCATATATTATGCATCGCAAGCCATCGCTTGAAGTGGTGCCCATTCTCAGTAGTTAGCTGCCATTGATCCAGTTGATTTGATAAGATAAAAATCTTATAAGGTGAAGTAGCTACCATTAGCTCTGTCAAGTGTCGGGTTTTGTGGACACTTGATAAAATCAATATCCCTTATAGTGCTCTTCATCTCAATCCATTGGTATAACACCCTAAAATGTTCAATCTGTGCTTTTCGGTGGCACAGAGTGGAAGAAACCCTGATTCCGCACCAAATGCCGCGTATATTCACCAGAATACCGACAGGAAAATTTATCTGTTCCTCACACTGGCTGAATGCGCCGGTTTTACAATGGTCAAGAACGGTTTTATGGGAGAGTGCTGTGGATTATGGATAAAGCCGTTTTCCTGCCCAGGGCTCATCGAATTCGACAGGAAAGACACCAACATCAATCCCGCTGGCAGAATCATCATGACTGATATGGTTGATTCTCCCCCCCCCACAAGGCCAGGCCTACTCTGGTTCCGGGCACCGACAAGCCGAGCCATGTTCCTTACCGATACCCCGAAAGACGCGGTGGTGGTTATTGTTCCCGAAGCTGGTCTCGTTCTGAACGTTGCGGGTCGACGAACCGGGTCACCTGGGCCGGCACACCCATGGCAATCGCGTTGGCGGGAATGTCCTTCGTCACCACGCTGCCCGCACCAATCACCGCGTTATCCCCAATGGTCACCCCGGGCAGCACCGTGACATTAGCCCCAAGCCACACACCATTGCCGACCGTAATCGGGTGGGCAATCTCCCAACCCTCCCGGCGCATCTCGTAATCATCCACCGGGTGGGTGACCGTAATCAGGTTACAGTTCGGTCCAATCTGCACCCACTCACCAATGGTGACCGTGGTGGTGTCCAAGATGGTGACCCCAAAATTAATGAACGTGTTCGCCCCAATGGTGGTGTTCACCCCATATTCGATCATCATAGGGGGCTGCACTCGGCATGGCCCGCTCGCCGGGTGAATAATCCGCCGCAACAACCGGTCCAGGGCCTCCCGGTCCGAGGGCGTGATCTTATTATATTCGTGCACCAAATCTATGGTGATTATGGTTTGGCCCGAGCCGGGAATGTGCCACACCCCGGGCTGGGGGAGATCGGTTTTTTCATGCATGACGCCCCAGTGTACCCACCTTGGGGCGTCGTCAAGCGGAAACCTAGCCGGTAGCCTTACCGAAATCAATGCGGGAAATCGACGACCGGCCCCGCACCTGACCCAACTCGTTCGGGGACTCGTCGTAGCTCACCACCACCGTGTTCCCCACATATTGGCTGAGCGTCTGGATCAGCTTCAGGGGGGTTGCCAAAATCATGTGGAACCCGAACGCATCAAACACGTTCATGGCTCGCTGCGTGTAGGTGGGGTCCGCCCGGTCGAATGCTTCATCGAGCACCACCGTGGCGTAGCTGGGGTATTGGGCGTCCGGCTTGGCCAACTGGTAGCGCAGGGCGGCAGCCAGGCAGAAGAACACCAGCTTTTGGGCCTGCCCGCCGGACAGCACCGACGAGTCCACATAGGTGTTGAGCACCGTGCCGTCCTCATCCACCTCGACACCAACGAAACTCACGTGCCGACGGGTGTCAAGCACGGCCTTCTGCCAGCGCACATCGCCCGCCTCCTTCGAACCCAGGCGCTTAATCAGCGTGGCAATGTTGTGGTAGCGCTGCTCCGCCTCGGCATCGTTTTGCTCGTTCATGCCGCCGCTGACGGCCTCATCAAGCTGGCGTTGGAACGTGGTCACCACCTCGCCGCGGGCATCCCGCACATCAATGCGCAGGAACCGGCCCTCCGAAAACTCCGAACTGGCGAGCGAATGATTCACCGGGGCGATCCGCTCCCGAATCTCGTTCTGTGCCTGCCGCAGCCGGTGGGAAATATCCGCCAAATTCCGGGTCGACATGTCATTAATGAGCGCCCGGAACTGGTTCGTGAACTCCGCCAACCGCTCACCCTTGAGCTGCTGCAGCTTCGCCAACGCCTCGGTGATGAAGTCCGGCGTGGCCTCCAGGTCGGCCCGCTCCGCTGGCCACCGCTCAATATACGACGTCAACCGGATAGTGATCTTATTATTCGCCGTGTTTAACGTCTCATTATTCTTCTTGAGGTTCGCCGAAAACTCATTCGTCAAAATGGTCATCAGCTTGTCCACATTCTTCGACGTCACCCGGCGGGTATGCCGCAGGAACAGCTTATGCACCGTGGTGAACGTGGCATCATCCACATCAATCGTGGCCTCGGCGTTCGCCTCCGCCAGCGATGCTTGAATCCCATCCAGGGTGTGCTGCGCCGCACCCACATTACGGTTGCACAACTGCATTTGCTCCTGGGCGTCCTGCAGTTTTTGCTCCGCCTGCTGCGCGTTCTCCGTGAGCGTCTTCACATCCGGGTTTTCCGTCAACTGCTCCAACTGCTGGTTGAGAGATTCGATGTGCTCGTCAATGATCGCGGTGTCGAGGTTCTCCCACTCCTCATCCACGATGCTGAGTGCGAACTGCACCTGGGCGTTCTCCTGGGCGATGCGGGAATGAATCAGCTGATTCTCGTTCTGCCGGGCCTTCAGGGTGGTTTGCGCACCCGACAAATGCTTCCGCAGCAATTCCACTTTCGCCTGATTGTCCGAGCCCAGTCGGTAGTGGACTCGATCTCCTAGGGCGTGCACATCGTTTTTCTGTAGCCGGCTTGTCGGATCCGAACGTCGAAAAGCTTGTCGCACCAAACCACTGCGCGTCACGCCTTTTTCGTGCGGGTCGAGCCGATCCAAATCACCCGGATTATTCACGCACACATAGCTGTAGCGGGTGGCAAGCTCGTGGCTCACCCAGGCGCTAAACTCGTGGTCAACCACGTCAACCTTACGAACCAGGCTCTGCGGGTGCACCCGCGGATTCGGATAGCTATGGGACGAATCAATGCTACTAAACCGGAGCCTCACGCCCCAATGGGTGCGGTTAATATAGTTCTGCACCGCCGGATAATACCGGACCGGCACCAAAAGCTCGTGGGCGAAATCCGCCAACAACCGTTGAATCACCGGCTCCCACTCGCCCTCAGACGGCACAATATCAATCAATTCGCCGGCGAACGGGAGTTCGGATTCCTTAATATTGAACTCGTCGCAGATCGCCTCCCGGCGGGCCAAAAACCTCGCATCAATATTGCTGTTATTGGCGGCGACAACCTCCAACTCCTGCTGCAACGTGGACACCTCATTGGTGGCCTGGTCCAAGCTCACGAACGACTGCGCCAAGTCCCGATTCAGTCGCTCCATATTCGCCGGGTGCTCCGCAATGCTCACCTTCGCCGAATTAATCAGGTCGTTAAACTCCGCCACCGTCGTGGGCATCACCCCACCGTGCGACTCGATGCGTTTCTGCAGGTTCGCATACGCCTTGCGGCGCTCCGCCAACTGCTGCTTATGGTGGCCCACCAACATTTGCAGGTTCTCCACCCGACCCCCATCGGCACTATTCATCGCCTGGTTGGCCTGGGAAAACTCCTCCAACGCATACCGGTATTTTTCCGTCGCTTTCGTATTGGCGACCTTCGCCTGCTCTAGCGTGATCTCCGCGGCGACCTGCGCGTCCTCCAACTCCGCAATCTTCAGCTGATTCGCCACCGACGGCAACGCCCGCTGCAACGACGTGGTGGAGGCAATCTCCGCCTGCGCCGTCAGCACCTGCTTGTGCAACTGCTCCAGGGGACTCAGCGCCTCAACCTGCGCCTTCACATCCTGCACCCGCTCGTATGCGGACTCCAAGTCGGCGAACTGCTCCACCGCGGTCCGCGCATACGCGAACGTGTCCGGTTCCACCAACATGAACTCCCGGAACAAATGATCCAAGTTATCCAACGATTTCGCCGACTGGGTGCGCTGCAGCAGCAGCTGGGCCTCCATGCTGGAAATCCCCAATAGTGGCCGGAACATTTCCGCAAACGGCGCGTGATCCTCGAAAAAACTTGCGGAAGAAAATTCCTTTTTAATACCCCGCTTATCCAGGCCCTTTGCCAAAAACGGGATAAACGCCTGGGCCTCAACAACCTGCTCCGGGAACACCCCAAACAGCCGCACCACATTCGCCGGATTATTATCACCCGACTTCAAATAAAACAGGCAGGTGAGGCTGCGGCACAAGCCCATCCCATTCGAATAGGTGAGCACAATAATCGAAAACGTCGCCTTGGGTCGCAGATACTGCGCCACCACCATGCCCAAATCCGGGTCCTCCGTGGTTCGCCACGCGCCCCGAATATACGACACCAGATCTCTGCCCTTGCCGCGGCGCGCCTCATGCTGGGCCGCAGCATTAAACCGCAGCCGATCCGACGGCACCAACACCGCCGAAATCGCGTCAATGAGCGTGGACTTACCGCTACCAGAACCGCCGGTGACGAGGAATCCCCGACGCGACACCGGGATATCCACAATGCCATCGAACGTGCCCCAGTTCACTAATTGAATCCGGGATAACCGCCATTGATCGGCGTGAACTATTTCTCGATCGTATGTTGGTTGCGTTATCACTTGGATTCCTCCCTGGCTAAGAGCTCTTCGAACTCTGCTTTGATTCCCGCCACTGTCTGGGCGTCGAAAATATGTTTGAGTGCTGGTGACACTTCGTAGCGACCCTCGGTTTCGGTGTCCCCCAGCAAACTATAGTCGCGGCGCATCCGGTCTAATGACGCATCGAACCGCCGATTAAAAGTCGCCTCATCCCGATCGTCCAATGCGCGGAACTGTGACGCATTTTCCCGCAGTTCTTCCTGGTCAACAATGACCCGTTCGCCCGGTACCGCCAGGCCCAACCGGGTGCGGAGATCCAACAACACAACCGTGTCGATGATGGTGAGGGTTTTCACCCGCAGGACGTGGGGCATGTCCACATAATGCTCTTTGCCCACCCGAATGGGGTTACCAGAGTTGGCGATGCGGGTAAACGCAATGCCGGCGTCCTCGTCAACGACAAGATCGAGGAACATGTCAGCCAAGCGCTGCCGCAGTGCGGTTTCGTCGCTCAGAATGGCCTTCCAAATGGGGGGATGCTGTTCCGCGCGCACAAGGGGGCCCTGGAGCAGCTGGACGAGGGCGCGCCGGGAGTCGAAGCTGAGCGTGCCGGCGTCGGCGTCCCACAGGTTGTCGCCACCAATGCTGGTGTGAACATAATCTTCCTCGGGCCAATCGAAAATTTCTTCGGTTTCGACGGGGGTAGTGGTTGCGGTTGCGGCGCTTGTGGTGGCGCGGGATGCGGGCTGGGTCGGGGGAGTCACAAGTGTGGCGGGTTCTTCCGGCGTTGTTTGGCCAGGTTCTTGCTTGTCGACGTCTTCCGCCAGCGTTTCCGCTGCTTCCGCTTCTTCCTCGGATTCATCGGTGGGGGTCGTGCGGGTCGGATCCTCGGACTCGTCGTCGACTTCCGCTAGCGTTTCTGCCACCGTAGATGCCACTGCTGATACGGGTTCGCTGGCTTCTGACTCCTCTGCCTCCGTGGCAGCATCAGCAGCCTCGTCATCCTCGGGTTCTGCTTCAGGGGCGTCGGCGTCGGCGCTGGTAGGGTTCCCATCTGCTATGTCCTCGCCCGCTAGGTCAACCGCGTCATCATCGAGGGATTCGTCTTGGGAGTCGTCGCGGGCCGGGTAGGTGTCGAAGTCTTCGTACGAGGCGGCCGCGTTAATGGAGTTCACCAGCTTTCGGGCCTCCTCCTGGATCTCCAGGGGAGTGTGGTGTGCCTCCCGGATCGGGGCAGCGGTGTCGGCATCCGACTCGTCATAGGGGTCGTCGTTGTCGGCCAATTCGACGGAATCATCGTCGTCATATTCGCTGGCAACCCGGTTTCCAAAGCCCGCCCCGACAAATCCGGCGTACCCCGGGTTTTGCAATCCGGTGGTGGGCTCGGCATCCTCGTCGGTGTTTGTCAGCAGGGTGGCGGGGCTGCCTTCCGGGTCGGTTGCGTCGGCCTCTTGGTCCAGGTCATCGCCTCCGTCAGTGTGAGCGTCGGCTGCGGCTGTAGTGCGGTGGGTATCGGGTTGGGTCGTCCGACTCCGCGGTTCGTCGGCATCTGCCGCATCATCCGGGGTTTCCTCGGTTAGCGGGTCCGATGATTCGGCCACTTCGGGTCCAGCGAAGCGTCGACCGGCGGGCGATTCCGGCGTCGTAGCAGTATGATCCTGCGTGGCTTCCGCCGTGGTTTCCACCTCGGCATCGGCATCGTCAACGACCTTACCTTCGCTATCAACAACATCGGCGGTGTCGGCATCCGTGTCGGCGGGGGAGTGGGCGGAGTAATGCAGCGCCCGGCGCGACCCGTGGGTGGTGTGGGTTGCATCGGTGGTGTCGTCGTCAAATTGCACGTCGAGCACCTCGGCGTCAATGATTTCCGCTTCCACTATGTCTGCCTTGACTATGCCCGCATCATTATGGCCGGTGGCGTTTCTTCCCCCGAAATACCGGTCCGTGTACGCCAATTCCGCCCGGTGACGTGTGGGGGCGGGGGATTCGATTTCTCGCGGGGCAATGAACGGGAAGGAACTGCGTTCCCCAGAGTTGCGGTGTTTGCCCTCGCCTTCCTCGTTCTGATCGTTGTGGTTTATGGGAGTGTTGTTAGTCATAGTGCCGTGTTTTCTGTGGTCGGGTGCTGGTCTGGGAGAGTGGTGTGCTGCGCATAATAACCGGTTGTAATTATTGCTGGTTTCCTCGATTAAGGTTAGAGATTATTGTCGTGGGTGAACAACCAACCGGTGATGACCGCTTGCATGGGGGTGCCGTTATCATCCCAGGTGACGGTTTCCAACGATTCCAAGGCGATACCATTGGCCATGGCAAAATACAATAGCCCAACAACGCTGGCTAAACCTTGAGTTGCCGGATAATCCTGTAACACATCACCGATGGTAGCCTGGCCGCGTTTATCCACACTGCCGGTAATGTGGCTACGTAACTCTTCGAAATCAATTTCACTGGCACGCACCGATTCGAACAAAGCTTCGGTATCAATGTGGGCTTCGTCGAGCGGCACGGGCAGGGTTTCGACCATTTCTTCGCCCAGGTTCTTCATTTCCAGGGAGTCAATGGAATGAATGTTCATGCCGATCTGCGTCAGCGGGGTGTGCAGTTGCACCAGGGGGCCCAGGTGTTGGTGTTCGATGGTGCGTCCCGCCAGCGCCCGGGTTTCGCGGAGTAGTTCGAGCATGCGGCGGTTTTCGGTGAAATCTTGGGTGCGCACATAGTCCCGGAGCGATCGGGAGAGTTCCGTCATGAGCATGTTCACCTGGTAGCCTTCCGACTCCAGGTCTTGGAAGAGCCTGCGAAGGTGGTCGGCAATGGTGGTGTCGAGGTCTTTGGCGCTTTCCCGGTTGAGGATGTTGGTGATCCACTCGTCGATAGGCGTCGATTTTTTGTGCTCTAACAGCGCGGTATAAAAGTCGCGGAATCTACGGCCCGCGTCGGATTCGGCGATGACGTCCACCCCGCGGAAAATATCATCCAAAATCTGCCCGCGGCTGTCTTCCGGCTCTAATAGTTGGCGTCGCAGTGTGCGGTTGATTTCTTCCAGCTCGGTGCGCACCTGGGCGAAATCAGCGGGAATCGTGCCCGCCAGCTCCAGCACGTCGAGGACCCGTTCGGAGATTTGGTCCGCCGACAGCACCTCGAAATACCCCCGTTCGGTGTCGGCTATGAGCTGCTCTAAGGCCTCTTTTTCCTCTGCCAACTGCGCCAATCGGGTGTTGATGTCCGGGTCTGATTCCCGCGAGAGATTCTCCAACGAGTCTGCGATTGAGTGGATTCGGGCAGCAGATACCGCCGAATGTGGGTGCTGCCAGCTCTCTACCGAGTCTAGGGCGTTGAGCGTGGTTGCGCTGGGTTCGATGGTTTCGCCCGTGACCGCATTGCCGGGGCGGCGCACCAGCCAGCCGGCTTTTACCCAGTCCGTAATGTAGGTTTGGGGGTCGTGCGGTAATTCCAAGCCTTCTGCGCGAAGCATTTTGAGGTCGGCATCGAGGAGGTCATAGATTTCAATGGCCGACCGGGCCTTCGTGCTAGGAGGAAAGTGCTCAGCAACAAACCCCAGTACAACGGGCATAAGTGGGCTACGAAGCAGCTTAAGGATTGCTGATTTTTCTTCTAAACGACGATTGCTGATAGTACGCGCAACAATGCTCATGGTTTACATAGTGCCATGATTTGCGGGATTTCTGTCTTAAAATCCCCCAATTGAATGTGAAAGCACAACAGTGAACAACTGTGACTTAGTGAAATAATACCTAAAGTCTTTTCCGCCACATCTTTCCACCGCTTAAGCTTTGGGGCAAGCTTGACGACGCCAACCTTCGGCACGATACCGCCTGCCGCCATGGTGGTCGAACATCTACTAAACTTCGAGCAATGAGTTCAGCGAGTACCGCACCCCACATTGCCGCGCATATTGCCACCGAATTACACGTACCCGAAGCCAATGTTCTTGCGGCCCTTGGCCTTATCGCCGAGGGAAACACCGTCCCCTTCATTGCCAGGTATCGGAAGGAAGCCACCGGTGGTCTTGACGACACCCAACTGCGCACCATTGAGGAGCGTGCCACGTATCTCACTGAGCTGGCGGACCGGAAGCAAACCATCCTGGCCGCTATCGAGGAGCAGGGCAAGCTCACCGACGACCTGAAGGCCCTCATTCTGGCCTGTGACACTAAGGCCCGCCTGGAGGATCTGTATCTTCCCTACAAGAAGCGCCGGAAAACCAAGGCCGATGCGGCCCGGGAGGCCGGCCTGGAGCCGCTGCTCGACAGGCTCATTGCCGAACCCCATGGTGATCCCGTGGCGGCAGCCGAAGCCTATGTGTGCGCCGGGTTTGAGGACCCCAAGAAGGCCCTCGATGGTGCCCGCGCTATTCTCATCGACCGGTTTGCCCTCGACGCCAACCTGGTGGGGGAGCTCCGGGAAACCATGTATAGCACCGGCAGCATGGAAAGCCAGGTTGTTGAGGGCAAGGAGCAGGATGGGGCGAAGTTTACCGACTATTTCAGCTTCGCCGAGCCGTTCACCTCCCTGCCGTCTCACCGGATTCTCGCCTTGTTCCGGGGCGAAAAAGAAGGCGTTTTACACCTCAACCTCAATGCTGGTGACGACGACCATTATTGCGGCATAATCGCCAACCAGTTCGAGTTGGATACGTCGTCTTCGTGGCTGGCGGACGCCATCCGGTGGGGGTGGAAAACCAAGCTCTATATTTCCTCCGGCCTGGACATTCGCATGCGGCTGAAGGAAACCGCCGAGGAAGCAGCCCTCGAAGTCTTCGCCCGCAACCTGAAGGACGTGCTGCTCGCCGCCCCCGCCGGCCAACGCGCCACCCTGGGGTTGGACCCCGGCTACCGCAACGGCGTCAAATGCGCCACAGTCGACGGCACCGGCAAGGTGCTCAGCACCCTCATCGTGCACCCCCACCAGCCCCAAAACCAGTGGTCTCGTGCGGTGCAGGCCCTCGCCCACGAATGCGCCACCCACCATGTGGACCTCATCGCCATCGGCAATGGCACCGCCAGCCGGGAAACCGAAAAGCTCGCCGGCGAGGTCGCCAACCTCATCGCCAAGGCCGGCGGTGCCCGACCCACGCCCGTCGTGGTCAGCGAATCCGGGGCCTCCGTGTACTCCGCCTCCGAGATCGCAGCCGCCGAATTCCCCGACATGGATGTGTCCCTTCGGGGCGCGGTCTCTATCGCCCGCCGCCTCCAAGACCCCCTCGCCGAACTGGTGAAAATTGACCCCAAGGCCATCGGGGTGGGCCAATACCAGCACGACGTGAACCAAACCGCCCTGGCGAAAACCCTCGACGCCGTGGTCGAAGACGCTGTGAACGCCGTGGGCGTGGACCTCAATACCGCCTCTGTGCCCCTCCTGGCCCGGGTTGCCGGCATCACCAACACCATCGCCCACAACATTGTCACCTACCGGGACACCAACGGGGTGTTCGCCAACCGGGCCGGCCTGAAACACGTGCCCCGCCTGGGGCCGAAAGCCTTCGAACAGTGCGCCGGATTTCTTCGCATCACCGGCGGCAGCGACCCGCTCGACGCGTCCGCGGTCCACCCCGAGGCCTACCCGGTGGTGCGCCGCATCGCCGAATCCACCGGCCTGGGCGTTGCCGACCTGATCGGCAATACCGCGGTCTTGTCCCGGCTCAAGCCCACGGACTTCGCCGACGACACCTTCGGCATCCCCACCGTCACCGACATCCTCGCCGAACTGGACAAACCCGGGCGCGATCCCCGCCCCGAATTCACCACCGCGACCTTCAAGGAAGGCGTCGAAAAGCTTTCCGACCTCACCCCCGGCATGATCCTGGAGGGAACCGTCACCAATGTGGCCGCATTCGGCGCATTCGTCGACGTGGGGGTGCACCACGACGGGTTGGTGCATGTGTCTGCCCTGGCCAACAAATACGTGTCCGACCCACACGACATTGTCCGCTCCGGGCAGGTGGTGAAAGTGAAAGTCATGGATGTTGACGTGGAACGCCACCGCATCGGCCTCTCCATGCGGCTTGACGACGAACCCGGCCAGCCCGCCACCCGGAAACGCGGCGGTGACCAGCGGGGGAGTGGGCAGGGTCGCCGCCGCACAGATCGTCAGGCGGACCGTCGTGGCGATCGTCGAAGCGGCAACAAAGCGGCCCCACAAGGCGCCATGGCCGACGCCCTGAAGAAAGCCGGCTTCGGGCGGTAAGCCACTTCATACTTTTGGTGGTGGTTAGCTATAGTTCATAGGTATGACTTCGCGCCGCCGCTCTCACAACATAGTTAAAAACGGGTGGGTTACCGACCAACACGGCTCCTGGGCCATGGGATTCGTCCCCCTCATCCTCGGACTATGGTCCGCACCCGCCCTCACCTGGCTTCACGGCATGCTTGTTATCGCCTGGACCAGTGGATTTTTCTTCTTCGCTGTGGCGGAAAAATGGCTCAAATTCCGGTACAAGCCTCGCTACCTGCCGGCGCTCATCACCTACGGCGCCATCGCCGCGATCTTTAGCCTCATACTCATCATCGGCGCACCCCACCTACTGTGGTGGGGGCTCGTCTACCTTCCCCTCATCGTCGCGTCGTTCTACCTGTCCTGGGCCAAAAAAGAACGCTCGCTCCTCGCTCGACTCGTCGCCATCGCCGCTGCCTGTCTCGTGCTTCCGCTCGCCATCAACGTGGACATACCCCACCCCTGGTTCGCGGCCGACGCCATCGCGCCCAAGGGCTGGTATTTGTGCGCCCTGCTCACCACCTACTTCGCCACCACCGTCCCCTTCGTAAAAACCGTCATCAGGGAACGCAATTCCACCCCCTGGTTCGTTGGCTCCATCACCGTCCACGTGGTCGTGGTCCTCGCCATGGCGGCACTGGCGGTACAAGGCTACAACTACTGGACCCACGTGCTGGTGTGGGTCCTCCTCACTGGCCGGGCCGTCGCCATGCCGCTGCTGGCGAAACGCCGTGGCGTTCCCTGGCGGCCCCGCAACATTGGCATGCCAGAAATCGGCTATAGCCTCCTCGTGTTCGCCACCCTGCCATATGGGCTAGCATTCCCATAAACCCAGGTGCCGCCGACGTAAGGGCGTCGCAAAGCAAGTTTGGCACTGGCAGCATGCATATGTCATAATGGGCCAGTTGTCTGGTTCCACCAGCCATCACGCCATGTCGCGGACACGAATCGGCCGAGTGAAAGCGCCGCTAGAATCCTCTGTCCCAGATAAGAAAAGGTATTTCCAAACATGAACATTCTTGACAAAGTTGATGCAGCCTCATTGCGCGACGATATTCCCACATTCCACCCGGGCGACACCCTCAACGTGCACGTCAAAGTGATCGAAGGTACCAAGTCGCGTATCCAGGTCTTCAAGGGCGTTGTCATCCGCCGCCAGGGCAGTGGTGTTCGGGAAACCTTCACCGTCCGGAAAATCTCCTTCGGCATCGGCGTGGAACGCACCTTCCCGGTGCACAGCCCCAACATCGACAAGATTGAGGTAGTGTCCCGCGGTAAAGTCCGGCGCGCTAAGCTGTACTACCTGCGCGACCTGCGCGGCAAGGCAGCCAAGATCAAGGAAAAGCGCTAATTTTTTACGGCGCCAGCCACTCACCCCATCGCCTTGGACTATCAATGGTGGTGGGGTTTTCTGTTTGCCCCTATGGCAATGATCGGTATAACTCCGTCACATAGCCTGCCGACGAATCATCATCGGAAGGCACGCTCACATATTCCTCCCACGAAATCGGCACCAACGCCCCATCTGGGTGCTCGCTCGGCACCTGCGCAACTTCCGCGGTAAACGCCTGCCGCGCATCCGGCAACGACTCATAAGAATCATTATGCACAGCCTTCGCCGCAGCACTCGGCGGGAACCGGTGAATCGCCAACCCCCGCGCCGTAGCAGCCTCCTGCACCTGCGCCACCTGCTCCACCGGAACCTCAAAACCGGCCAACAAATCCACCTGAGGGGTAGCCGCAAAAAAGTAGCAACACGACGTGCCCGGTTGGGCCTGAGCCTGCGCCAACACCTCCGCGGTCTCATTGAACGCATGTTCGTGCAAGTCGGATAATTCCTCGGCGGAAACCTGACGTCGCACCCCCACAACATACCGCTGCGGCACCTCAACAAACTCCAGCATACATAGCCCTTCTGCGGAAAAAATATCGCTCAGCTGATACCAAATTTACTATCCTCTCAGTGTATGGGCGGCACCCATGATGTGACTGTGTGTTCTATAAAACTTTGGTGATAAACCCCTACCCATTCCACCGCCGACAACCGTGGGTAGGAATACATAACGAACTCGCAGCGCAACACTTAACCCTGCTAAGCTCAGTCCTTGTGAATCAGCAGGAAAGCTCCGACAACAACGAAGAAACCACTGACGCTTCCCCGTCACATGCTGTGGAAACCAGTGAAGAAACCAGCGCAAAATCTGACCGGAAATCGGCACAACGGCGCGGAAAAACCAGAGACAAAACCGCGGAAAAACCAGAGAAAAAACCCACTCCCTGGTACATCGAAATCCCCGTGGTAATACTCATCACCGTTATCTTCATGTCGCTGCTCCAAACCTTCGTCGGGCGACTCTACTTGATTCCCAGCTCCTCCATGGAACCCACACTGCACGGCTGTACCGGCTGCGTGGGCGACCGAATCGTCGTCGAAAAAATCACCTACCGATTCAGCGAACCCAAACCCGGAGACGTCATTGTGTTCGAAGGCACCCCCTCATGGAACGCCAGCTTCGTCCCCCACTACGCCACCAACCCCATTATGCGCGGTGTCGAAACCGTGGGCACCTGGCTGGGATTCGCTGCGCCGGGGGAGAACAACCTGGTGAAACGGGTGATCGCCACGGGTGGTCAAACCGTTCAATGCTTACAGGGCGACCCCGGAATTATGGTGAACGGTAAGAAAGTAGACGACTCCTATATTCTGAACCCGCCGCAAAACCCTATCGACCATAGGGCGGGTTCCGATGCGTGCGGCGGCAATTATTTCGGGCCCGTCACCGTGCCCCAGGGGCGGCTCTTTATGATGGGCGATAACCGCACCAACTCCTCCGACTCCCGCTACCACCTGGGTGATGAATACCAGGGCACCATCCCGTTGGAAAACGTGAAAGGCAAAGTGCAGTGGATCATTCTGCCGTTCAACCACATTGGGAGCGTCGCCGACCCCAATATTCAAGGCTGATGCCGTGTCGCTTGTCGACGCCCTAAGGTATGACGGATCAGAGTAACCACGAACAACCATGCGTGTTCTCAAACACCACCGCACCTTCGAAGTAGCGCTGCACCGAGCCGGGCTTGGCCCGGTTGCCGGCGTGGACGAGGC
>CAJZGD010000029.1 GCA_915275065.1 uncultured Corynebacterium sp.
CACCATTGGTGGGCGGAGGCGGGGTAACCGAGGAAATGGTGTTGGTCACGGTCACGCCGACGTTGCCGCCGTCCTTGATCTTGACCACAGCGGACTTGCCGTCAGGAGCAACGGTCACGTTACCGGCATCACCGTTGTCGGTGGCGGTGAACTTGGGCTCGCCCCAGGTCACGCCGTTCACGTTCGGCATTTCGATTTCGGAGAGAGTCACTTCGGTCCCAACTGGAAGTTCCTTCTTGCCCGAAACCGGGGTGCCGTCCAGGCCGACCTCGATCTTTTCGGTTTCGTCCTTGCCATTGGCCTTATAAGCAGCCTGAATGGTGAACTTGGTGTCGGTCGGCACCTTGCTGGTGGGGCTCTGATCGGTCAGGGTCTTCTTGACTTCGAAGGACTGACGCTTCACACCCTGAATAGTGCCGGAGCTGTACTGGTCGCGCTGGATGGTGGAAGTGACTTCCTTACCCAGGACTTTTGCCTTGTTGGTGGTCTTCTCCCCTGCCGGGGCGATATTACCGTCAGCGGTCTGCGACTTGTAGGAGGCACGGTAGTAGCTGTCGGCCTTCCAGCCGCCAGCAGGACGCTTCAGATCGAAGCTGATCTTGGTGCCGCTGCAATTGAGGTTATCCACCTGGCTATCGTGGTCGGCAATTTGCTTGTCGATGCTGTAGTCATTGCCGCTGTCAGCAGCAGCATACTCGTTGAAGTCGACCTTGCAGTTCTTGTACTGGTGGCCATAGCCGGACAGCTCGTCTTCAACGTGGATGGTTTCCTTGTTGGATTCGGCCAGGTCCTTGCCGGGCATATTGATGATCCAGTAGCCCTCGTTGCCCTGGATGGTGTACCAACCGAACTTGGTGATGTCCTTGGGCAGGCGGTTCTGGGATTCGCCAATGCCGACACCCTTGCCGGGCAGCTTAGCGCCGGTGCTCGTCTGCTTGTGGTTGACTTCCAGCTCAACGTCGCGGCTCTCGCGGGTTTGCTTGGCCTGCAGCTTGGTGGTCAGGGTGCCTTCAACATTGTCACGACCCTCGAATTCCTTGTTGAAGGTACATTCGATGGTTTGCTCATCCGTGACAACCTTGCAGTCACCGCCGTCGGTGCCATTCTTGTCCACCAGCTTGAAGTCTTGCGATGCATAGACCTGGAATTCTGCCGGGTACTTGACGGTGAACTTCTCCCCGTTCTTGACCCCGTTTTCGGCCTTCCACTTGGCGTCGAAGGTGGCGTTATCCCACACGGTCAGGGTCTCGTCGGCGCCACCCCGGGCGTCATTCGTGACCTTGAGTTCGGTGATAGTGATATTGGCGTTGTCGGTGACATTTTGTGCGTATGCCGGGGTAGCTACCAAGCCACTAAAGAAGACCGCAACACCAGCTACCAATGCAGTTGCTGTCCTCCGCATAGATACAGGTTTGTACATATGCAATTCCTTCCCTATTTTTAAGCGGAAACACGTGTTTTACCGCCCAAGTAAATCCTTCGGAAAAAGTCTAACAAGGCATATTGGTGTCAACAACAACCCGAAGCATTCTTAACTAGCAATTAAGCTGCTTAACATAAAGTTTTACAGGCGAATATAACCCGTTCTTCCTGCATAAATCGGAAAAGAACAGATTATGTTTCCTGTCAACGGGGGCAATTTCGGTTCACCCCGTACGGGTTGAAACCTGATAACCTTCTTAGTTTGTTATTTGTATTTTACAATAGTTACAAATCTTTCTCCTCCGGGGAAATCGTAACACTAAATCCTCAAAGGGCGTGAATATTGTGCGTGTCATCAAAAAATAAATAAAATAAGAAAAACCGCCCCTAAAATTCAGGGCGGCTTAAATCGCTGTTTTTAGACTGAAATATTACCCAGGACTGCCGGTAGAGCAATGTCGCTTCGGTAGTGCCCACCCGGGAGGGTGATTTCGGACAAGACCGAGTACGCCGCGTCCCGAGCGTCGGCAAGCGTTGCCCCCGTGCCGATCACGTTAAGCACCCGGCCGCCGGCGGAAATCAGCTCCCCCGCATCGTTATAAGCGGTGCCGGCATGCCGAACCGCACTCTTGTCTGACGCACCCGTGATCACCTCACCTAAATGGGGGTGCTCTGGGTAGCCTTCGGCGGCCAGCACCACGGTGACCGCATACTCGTCATACCATTCCAGCGGCGGCAGATCAGCTAATATTCCCGCCGCCACGGCGTGCAGCACCTCACCAAGCGGGGTTTTGAGCAGCGCTAAGACCGCTTGGGTTTCGGGATCGCCGAAGCGGCAATTGAATTCCACCACCGCGGGACCGTCCGGCCCCCACGCCAACCCGGCATACAGTAAACCGGAGTAGGCGCACCCCCGCCGCACAAGTTCTTTCGCCACCGGCACACAGACTTCATCCACAATTCGACGCACCCCATCGGCCGGCAACCAGGGCAACGGACAGTACGCCCCCATCCCACCCGTATTGGGGCCTTGGTCGCCGTCCCCCACCCGCTTGTGATCCTGAGCGGGGATTAAGGGAACCACAGTTTCCCCATCTACGAAACAAAACAGGGATACTTCGGGTCCGGTTAGGAATGACTCCAAAAGTACAGGATTGCCCGCCGCCAGGACCGCATCCACATGTGCCCGGGCCGCGGCGCGATCATCAGTGACCACCACGCCTTTGCCGCCGGCCAGTCCATCATCCTTGACCACATAGTGTGGGCCGAAGCGGTCCAGGGCCGATTCGATCTCGCTGTCGGAAAGATCGCTGGTCAATTGCTCACTGCGAGCGGTTTGCACCCCGGCCGCGGCCATGACGTCCTTGGCGAACGCCTTGGAGCCCTCGATGCGGGCTGCCGCCTTGTCGGGGCCGAACACCAGGAAGCCCGCGGATCGCAACGCATCGGCAACCCCCGCCACCAGTGGAATCTCCGGGCCGATGACTACCAGGTCAGCGGCAATATCACGCGCCAACGCCACTACGGTGTCCGGGTCGTCGATGTGGGTGACCTCGCTGTGGAGCATGGCGAGCGGCTTCATGCCGACGTTACCGGGAGCAACGTGAATGTCGTCGACGGCGGGATCGTGAAACAGGCTTAACACTAGGGCGTGTTCGCGGGCGCCCGAGCCAAGTACTAGAATGCGCATGGTTCATTATTGTATAAGGATCCTGCTCAGGCCACTATGGATCGACACATGTGGGCGACGCATGTCCGCCCAGTGTCGGTAAGCTGGGAAACCATGTCTAGTATTTTCAGCAAGATCATTCGTGGTGAGATTCCCGGCCGGTTCGTCTACCGCGACGACGATATTGTGGCTTTCCTCACTATTGAACCGTTGGCTTATGGGCACACCCTGGTGGTGCCGGTGCAGGAAGTGGATAGGTGGACGGACCTACCGCCCGAGGTGTGGGCGAAGCTCAATGCCGTGGCGCAGCGCGTCGGGCAGGCGATCATCAAGGTGTTCGATGCGCCACGGGCGGGGTATATCATCGCTGGGTTTGATGTGCCCCACACCCATATTCATGTGTTCCCCACCAGCAAGATGAGCGACTATGACTTCTCGAAGGTCATCGGCATGAATGACACAGACCCGGCGAAGATGGATGCGGCCGCTAGTGCGCTGCGCGCCGAGCTCGCCAAGACGAATCCCTCCGAGCCAGCATAACTAGGGCCCAATAATATAGGGCCGAGAGCCGCACCACTGCACCGTCGCGCCATTGCGTGACCCACTGTCGCACCAGCTAGGAGGCCAGTTTTGGCAGCACAATGCGGAACGAGGTTCCTTGACCAATGGTGCTGTCGACGGTAATGGCGCCCTGGTGGGCCTCCACAATGGTTTTCACAATCGCCAACCCCAGCCCGGAACCACCGGTTGCCCGGGTTCGGGACGTGTCCGCCCGGTAGAAGCGTTCGAAAATGTGTGGCAGGTCGGCTTCCCGTACCCCCACACCATCATCGGAAACCTCCAGTATGACGTGGTTATCATCCGTGTCGATACTCAATCGCACTTTGGCTTCCTCGCCACCGTGTTTGAGACTGTTGACGATGAGGTTGGTGAGCACCTGGTGCAGCCGGGCCGTGTCCCCCATCACCATGGGCATGTCGGTTGCCTTGGCATCCACCTCGATGCTGCGCTCCGGGTAGGCGGCCCGGAGCGAACCCACCACCGACAACCCCAGGGCCAGCATGTCCACCGGTGCTTCGTCGAATCGGGCTTCCTCGCTGCGGGTGAGGCTGAGCAGGTCTTCCACCAAAAGGCTCATGCGGGCGGCCTCTTCCTCTATTTTTTCCATCACCATGGTGGCGTCGTTTGTGGCACCCGACCGGTAGAGTTCCGCGTACCCTTTGACGCTGGTCAGTGGGGTGCGTAACTCGTGTGAAGCATCACCCAGGAAGCGTCGCATTTGAGTTTCCTTGGATTGCAGTTCCACGATGGAGGCCTGAAGCTGCTCCAGCATCACGTTCATGGAATGCGAGAGGGCACCCACCTCGGTGTTTTCCGGCAGCACGGGGGCGCGGCGATCCAGGTCACCGTTAGCAATGGCTTTGGCGGTTTCCTCCACTTTCCGCAGCGGCCCCAGGGTGCGCCTGATAATGAAGTAGCCGAGCACTCCGATCAGAAATAGCACGGCAATACCAATGCGGATTTGGCCAGCCACGAGTTTATTCAGCAGGATTTGTTCGTTGCGTACCTGCTTGCCGATAACAATGATGGAGTCCTCATAGGTGCCGGCGAGCACCCGCCAATCGGTTTGCCCATCCTGCGATTTGACGGTGTGGGCTTTGCCGTCGAATTGTATTTCCCGCATGGCGGGCAGCGAGACCTCTTTATAGCCGTTTTGTACCCGATATTCGCCTTCTTTATAGAGCCGGTAAACAAAAAAGTCCGAGGGCAGAACGCTCACATACCGATCGTCGTATTGGTACAGCTGTTCGTTGCGTGCCCATCCTTTCAGCCCCCACTCCAAGTCATCGTCGACCCGCGAAAACGCCACCTCATACATGGCTTGTTGGATAGCAACGGCGCTGGCGAGCAGCCCGACGCCGGCAACGATAATGGTGACAAAGAGCAGGGCAACTCGCAGCGGTATTCCTACCCGTTTCTCTTGCTGGGCCCGACCGCTCTTTTTTGATTTTTTCGTGCTTTGCGACGACTCCGGCTGCGGCTCTTGCGGTTGTTGTGATTCTTGCGGCGCTTCTTGGAGTTCTTGTGTCATGCCAGATCGTTCCTTGAAATACCGTTATACCCGTGGTTTCCGCAGCACATAGCCCACACCCCGCACGGTGTGAATCAGTGGCACATCGCCGGTGTCGATTTTGCGGCGCAGGTAGGAAATGTACGATTCCACCACATTGCCGTCGCCGCCGAAATCGTAGTGCCACACATTATCTAAGATCTTGGGTTTCGACAGCACCACCTCCGCATTCAGCATGAGATAACGCAGGAGATTGAATTCGGTGGGGGATAATTCCACCACGGTGCCGCCCTTGGTGACCTCGTGGGTGTCGTCGTTCAGCACCAAATCGTCGTAGGTAAGCACATTATCGTCCTCGACTTCCTCCGCCACCTGGGCGCCGCGCCGCAGAATCACGCGGAGGCGGGTAATGACCTCTTCCAGCGAGAACGGCTTGGTCACGTAATCGTCGGCACCAATGGTCAAGCCGTGAATGCGATGCTCCACCGCATCCTTGGCGGTGAGAAAGAGCACCGGGCCTTCGAATCCTAGGGAACGCAACTTAGGGAGGAGTTCAAACCCATCCATGCCGGGCATCATGACGTCAAGAATGAAGGCGTCGGGCTTAAATTCGGGGGCAACTTCAAGCGCCTGCAGGCCAGAGGTGGCGGTGGCGACCTCAAACCCCTGGAATTTGAGGCTGACGGTGAGCAATTCAACAATGTTGGGCTCATCGTCGACAACGAGCACTTTAGTGGAATTTTCTTTCATACGGTTCATTGTTCCTTACTGACGCCTAATTCGCACTTTGATTACTGCCGCTATGTCGTTCTGTGAGTTTGATAACTGTAACGTACGTTCGGTATAGTTACAGCTCATGGATGTGGCCACCACCAATAAAAATTCCACCCGATGGGTTTTCCTTGGGGTTATCTCCCTTGGCCTGTTTATGATCGGCGTCGATAACTCCATCCTGTACACCGCACTCCCAACCCTAAAAACCAGCCTGCACACCACCAGCCTGGAAGCACTGTGGATCATCAACATGTATCCCCTGGTCCTATCCGGCCTCCTACTCGGCACCGGAACCCTGGGGGATAAGATCGGCCATCGCCGCATGTTCGAAATCGGCCTCGGCATTTTCGGCGCCGCCTCACTCGTGGCCACCTTCGCCCCCAACCCCGAAATCCTCATTGCTGCCCGGGCACTCTTCGGCATCGGCGCCGCCACCATGATGCCTGCCACCTTATCGCTACTGCGCACCACCTTCACCGACATACAAGAACGCAACACCGCCATTGGGATTTGGGGCGCCACCGCCACCCTGGGCGCCGCCTCCGGGCCGGTTATCGGCGGATTCCTCTTGGAACATTTTTGGTGGGGTTCCGTGTTCCTCATCAACCTTCCCGTGGTAATTATTGCCATCATCGGCACCATGACCATCGCGCCCCCTAACGCACCCAACCCCGAGCGACAATGGGATTTCCTCTCATCGTTCTGGGCCATGGTGGCCATGATGGGCCTGGTCATGATGATCAAAGAGACCACCCACTCCCCCATCGACCTGGGGATCATCGGCGGCGCCACCGCAGCCCTCATCGGCGGCGGCTGGCTGTTTGCCCACAGACAACGATTCCTCACCGAACCCCTCCTGACGCTCGCGGTGTTTCAAAATAAGGTGTTCACCGCCGGCGTCCTCGGCGCGGGGTTTGCCATGTTTGCCCTATCGGGAACCGAACTGCTGACCACCCAACGATTCCAATTGGGCGAAGGATTCACGCCCCTAGCAGCCGGCCTCGTCACCGCAGCCGGGGCCGTCGCCGCAATCCCCACCTCGGTCCTGGGCGGCATCATGCTCAGCAGAATCGGGTTCCGGCCCCTCATCAGCGGCGGCTTCGCCATTATCGCCGCCGGCGCCGCCCTCTGCATGTGGGCGATCGGCACTGATTCCCTCGGGTTATTCATCGGCAGCCTCATCGCCGCGGGCGCCGGCGCCGGCCTGGTCATGTCCGTATCCTCGACCGCCATCATCGGCTCCGCCCACCCACGCTATTCCGGCATGGCCTCCGCAATGGAAGAAGTATCCTATGAGTTCGGGACGCTCCTATCGGTAGCGGTTTTAGGTTCGTTGATGCAATTATTCTATTCCTGGTTCGCCCCCACCCAGGTTGCCAACAGCTTTGAATCCGGCCTGGCCAACCCGCAACTTTTCGACGCCGCCTACGCCGCATTCAACTCCGGGTTCACCCTAGTCATGCTGGTGGTGGCGGTCATTTCGGCCACAGTGGCTGGCATCACGGCATGGCTCCTCCACAATAATCCGAAAGAAACCGACTATGCGCACGAGTAAAAAAGAACATGTACTACGGTCGGCGATGACGATCGTCGAAAAGCAGGGACTCGCCGCCCTCACCTACGAGTCGCTGGCGGCGGAATCGGGCCTGAGCAAGTCGGGGCTCATCTACTATTTCCCATCCCGGCAAACATTACTGCTCGAAATCAACCGGTTTCTGGCCGCACAATGGGAAGAAAAAATGGTGGAACTGGCAGGCGGGCCCGCGCACGAGGTAAGCAAGCGGGAACGAATCCGCGCAAGTTTCCTAGTCATGTCGCAATCCGCCACCCTGGCGGACTTACGCATGACCCTAGACGCCGCCGACAACCCGGAAATGCTCCAACCCTGGCTCGACGTCATGGCCCGATGGAGCACCTCACCGGACGACTCCGACCACTACCTGCTACAAATCATCGCGGACGGCCTATGGGTCCACGACCATATCAACGGGTTCTCCCTATCACCTCAGCAGCGGCAACAATTCACTCAGCAAGCACTCATGTTGTTTCACCCCGATCCTGGGTAAAGTGTCTTTCATGACAACTAACTTCACCGGACAGCGCACCGACAAAACCACGGTGGTGTTGTGGAGCCTCTGGGATTTAGGGTCGGCGGCGTTTAACGCCGTGCTCATTACCTTCGTGTTCTCCGTCTACCTGACGGATTCCGTGGGGAAAACCATCGACTCTAGATTCACCCCCACCACCTGGTTAGCCATCGCCATTGGCGTTGGCGGCATGTTTATCGCCCTGCTAGCACCGGTCATTGGTCAACGATCCGACGCCCGCGGCACCCGGCGCCGAAGCGTTCGGGTATGGACACTCGTCACTATCGTCATCATGCTGTCGTTGTATTTCATCCGCAACGACGACCCCATCTATTTCTGGCTGGGAATCACCATCCTGGCCATCGGATCCGTGACCTACGAGTTGGGCGAGGTGAGCTATTTCGCCATGCTCAACCAGGTATCCACCGAAAAAAATGTTGGCAGGGTGAGCGGTTTTGGTTGGGCCCTGGGATATTTCGGCGGCATTTTCCTGCTGCTCATCTGTTACTTCGGGTTCATCGCCGACGATGGCGGCTACCTGCACATCTCCACGGAGGGGGGCCTCAATGTGCGCCTGGTGGCCATCATGTCCGCCCTGTGGTTCCTCGTCTTTGGGTTGCCGGTCATGTTCCGGGTGCCGGAAATAGCCCCAAATCCGAACCTTGGTTCGGATGGTTTTGTCGAGTCCTATAAGGAACTATGGCACACCCTCCGGCGCCTGTGGCGCAAAGATAGGTCTTCGGTCTTTTTCCTCATTTCCTCGGCAATCTTCCGGGACGGCCTGGCCGGGGTGTTCACCTTCGGCGCCATCCTGGCGGTCTCGGTGTACGAGCTCGACGCCGGAGACGTCCTCATCTTCGGGATCGCCGCCAACCTAATTTCGGCCCTCGGCGCGGTGGTGTGCGGCTACTTCGACGATATTTTCGGGCCGAAACCGGTGATTATGGTGTCGCTGGTCTCCATGATCGCCATGTGTTTTATTCTTTATTTTGTTTCTGGCCCCACAAATTTCTGGATCTATGGGCTGATTTTGACGCTCTTCGTGGGTCCGGCACAATCATCGTCACGAACGTTCCTGTCCCGCATGGCCCCACCCGGCTATGAAGGGCAAATGTTCGGCCTGTACGCAACCACCGGCCGGGCCGTCAGCTGGATGGCACCCGCGGCATTCTCCCTGTTCAGCATGCTTTTCGGTGGGGACCGGGCGGGTATTTTCGGGATTGCGGTCATTCTCTTGGCCGGGGCCCTAGTATTGATGAAGGTCAAGGAGCCGACCAAGGTCGAAACGTAAGGAGCAGCGCATGTTTGGGCGTCGAAAAGCCCTGCCACAGGCAACGGTTGACGTGGCGACCAGCCCGCCACTCGCACCCATTGCACCGGTCGATTTAACCAGCCACGAGCAGGTGTCGGCGGTGCTAGGGGTCGCGGCAGGCATCGGCCAGGTGCTGATTGCGGCGGGGACCACGAATTTCGACGCGAAAAACCAGGTGGTGGCGGTGACCGAGGCGTATGGGCTGTTTCACTGCCACGTGGATTTGACGTACACGCGCATCCGATTATTCAGCTATGTGGCCGATTCGCGCCGGAATCCGGTGACGGTGGTTCAGGTGATGCCGGCGCCGGTGCAGGATTTTCTACGGCTGCGCCGGGTGGACACACTGATTCGGGATATTCTTTCGGGCCGGGCTTCGCTTGTCGACGCGCAGGCGCGGTTGGATGCCATTATCACGGCACCGCCCTCGTTAGGGCTGGTGGGGGTGGTGTGTAGCTGGGTGGTGTTGGGTGGCGCGGTGACCCTGCTTCTTGGCGGTGATATGTGGGCAGCGGCGGCGTCGATGGTGGCGTCGGGCCTGGTGATTTGGTTGGCTGCGGTATTGGGGCGGCGGGGGCTGCCACTGTTTTTCCAGAATGTAGCAGGTGGGTTCTGCGCGGCGGTGTTTGCGTCGGCTGTGTATCACGCCGGGCTCATGGTGGGGTTATTGCTGCGGCCGAGCATGGTGATTGCCACATCCATTATCGCGTTATTGGCGGGGTTAACGCTGGTACAGGCGATTCATAATGGGGTGTCGTTTGCGCCGGTGACGGGGAACGCCCGGTTTTTCGACACAATGCTGATTACGGGCGGGGTGGTTGCCGGGGTGGCGATCGGCATCGAGGTGTCGGTGCTACTGCATGTGCCGCTGCCGCCGATGGAAACCATTGCGGCCCCGAACCTGGCCAGCGCCACGATTCGGGTGCTGGGCAGCGCGGTGGCGTCCGCCGCGTTCGCCCGAGCGTGTTACGCCGACTGGTTATCGGTTGGGGTGTCGGGGTTGACGGCGCTCGTGGGGTCGAGCGTGTTTTATTTTATGCTGCTGCCCACGGTGCTTGACGACGTGATGGCGATGGCGTTGACCGCCACCTTGATCGGGCTCATTGGTGGGCTTTTGGCCCGCCGCTATCAGGTGCCGCCCTTGATTGTGGCGATTGCCGGGGTGACTCCCTTACTGCCCGGGTTGGCGATTTATCGGGGCATGTATGGGATGCTGCATCACCAGTTGACGGTGGGGTTGAGCAATTTGACGTTTGCCATGTCGACGGCAATGGCATTGTCTGCCGGGGTGGTGTTTGGGGAGTGGATCGCCCGGAAGATTCGTCGCCCCCGGGGGTTGGGGAAATACATGCGGCTGTATCGAATCTTGGGGCGACGGTCCGGGGTGTTTAACTAGCGTGTTTGTGGGTTAGGGCCTCGTGGAGTTCGGTGAATTCCTCGGGTACCACCATGGGCTCGGGTTTTTCGGCAAGCACCACGTCGAGGGATTCCCCGCGTTCTTGGGCCTCGGTAATGGTTTGTTGTATGGCCTCGATTTGTTGGTGGCTTTCTTCTAATTTTTTGGTCTTTTCCGCAAATTCTGTTTCGATGCGGTGTTTTTCGGCTTCAAATAGGCGTTCTTGTTCTTCTAAGAGGCGGAGGATTTCTTTTTTGCGTTGTTCGAATTCGACGGGCTGCATGTATTCGATCATGCCTGAAAAGTTCGTTAAGCGACGGTCGTTGTGGGGTGTGTCGGCCACCTTAGTGGGATGGCCTACCCCGTTATGCTGCTGAAATGCGGGAGTGAAATTTTTTTGAGACCTTTTTCGCACCATCGCTAAATAACCACATGAGTAACATTAGTCATCTTAGTTAACACCGCTCAGACGATTGCTAAGAGTGGTCCTAAAATACGCCAATATTATCCCGTGATTTGCTACATATAACCACAAGAAATAACAGATTGATAAATACCCGAAAACCCCATAATCCCCGCCGCACTTTTGCGTGCGATGGGGATTACGGGTGGGAAGGAAATTCTAAAGTATCAATCCTTACGCTTGTAATGCGACTCCTTCACTTAGTCTTGCGACCGATAACCGTAGTAGTTTGCCACCGCCAGCGCCACAGATTTCTCGGCAAAGCCCTTGAAATTGGTGAAATTCTTGGCGATGTCCTGCTGCAATTTGGCGCCGCACGCATTATCGTCGGCGTCGCAATTATGCTGCTTGACCAGCTTATCCAGGTTAGCGGTGTCCTCCCGACCCAGCGGGGTGTAGCCTTGGCCCGCGGCAATCCGGTTATAGTGGTTGCCCGCAACCAAGAGGTAGCCAGAAGCATTCTCACCAGTGGCGATACTCACATTAAAAGTCTGCTTTCCTGCCGGTCCCATCAAGTACTTACGGAATGCCGCCACCTGGGCATCATAGTCGGTTTTCTCGCTGACCTGACGTGGTGGCACCGTTGGCTCGGGCACAACCGGTGCAGGTTCCGAAGGCGCGGTAGTTGACGTCGACGGCGCAGCGCTTGCACTGGTCGACGGGGCGACACTCGGGCTTGGCGACGGCTGTTTCTGGGGACTGTCAAACAGGGATACCGACAAGCTGGACAGGTCCGTCAGCGAACCTAAGTCCTGAGCCGATGCAGCTACCGGAACAACCGCTGCGACAGCGGTCAGGCACGATGCGGCAAAAGCCAGCGCAATTTTTTTACTCATAAACCGTTCCTGGAAAGATGAAAATTCTTTCATAAAGCATTCCTGCGAAAATGAAAAGAAAAATGAATATTTCAGACTCATGCTGACGGTATCAAATTTAAAAAGAATGTAAATAGGGGGTAAATGATGGGGGTGTAAGAGGTGAGAATATCCCAGCATACAGCCTATATTCTTCCCCATTAATACCACAGGTAATATCAAACCTTTCTCACAGAGCCTCAGGTAAATATCTTAGATAACCAGCTCTTTTCCTTGGTAACGACACGCTTTTACATAAACGTTGCAAATCAATAACAAATACTAACCGCAACATAACAATTCGCTAACTGCCACTGGTGAATGACATTTCTCTTACCTATGGAAAAAATCAAGCAATGATTCTCTCAGAATCATTTGTATCAGGGGTACCCACCTTTACCCCCTCATATCATTTCGGCATTGTCTGACATATTATATCCACCATAAAAGTAGTGATTATTAGCAATTACCCTCACCCATTAGGGTTAGATTTTCCCCTTTTTTAGGCGTCGAAAAGCTGGGCGCATAACCTCGCCTGTTCGGGTGTGGGACACACGATTGTGTAGGTTTCGGCACACGCCGCGATGACTACCGCCGCGGTGCCGCCGGCATTGATGCGCACCCCGGCCCGCGACTTGGTGACGATCCAATTGATCCACCCACAGTTGTGGCCGTTGTCGGGGATGACCTGCACGGATTCGATGCTGTCGAGGGGAATTTCCCGCGACCATAGGGGCGCCACCAGCGATACCGTGGTGCCATCGACGGTGATCCGAACGGTGCAGCCCCACGCCGCCCACCCGATAAGCACGAGTGCGGCCAAGCCAGCGACGATTGTAGGCGGCGTCCAGTGGAAGTAGGCGATGAGGGCGGCGATGATGACAACACCCGGGATGATGAGGGTGAGGCGAACCGGCAGCGTGGGTTTGAGGGTCACGGTTGTCGTGGGGGTCATAGGCATCAATCTTGTCATAGTACGTGAGTTCGAATATCGGCCTGGGTGGATCTGAGCTCTGACCACTAACGCGGTGCGCTTAGCATTATTGTTATAACCCCCGCGACTATCGACAAGGTGACACCATGCGATCGAAAATAATTTTTTATCCCTTCGTTCTCAAGGCAATAATGGTTTTTCTCACGATGTTGCTGACAGTGGGCGTCGCGCTCATGCTGACCCCGCGAACCGACATGAGCGAAGTGGCCAAGTGCACTGTCGTGGGCATCGTTTGGCTTGTGATTCTTTACGTTACGAGCAGAAGGTTTCGCACCATAGCCGAAGGGAATGCGCCCCGACCATGGTGGTGCATGACCACTTCTCCCTTCCTAGGTTGGGCGTTTGCGACATTTTTTGCCGCGATGGGGATATGGATAGCCGCCGGAAGCGACCTGCTTCCCAGCAATCCGCTGCTCGGGATGGTGTATATCATGTTTGGTGGCTTGTTTGTTATGAGCGCGCTGCGGCCGCCAACGCGCCGGCGGTGAGGTGTGGGAAGGTCGCAGGGCTAGGCCACTAGGTATTCCTCGCGGGTGACATCGTGGTTGTGGTCGGCGCTTGTTACTCGAATGAAGTCGTCAACGGTGGAGCCTGCGCCCAGGTTGAGGGATGCGATGTTGATTTCGGATTCGGGTGTCCGGTCGGTGGCCTCATTGGTGTGCATACGCCGCAGACAAAGCCCCTCGGGGTAGGCAACTGCCAGATAGAGTCGGTGGGCACTGGCCACCTGTGTGAAAACGTCACCGAGTATGTCGTCGGGCAGGCATGCCAGCACAATGATGTCACCGTTGAGTGACAAACCGTTATCGAAAATGCCGCATTTTCCGGGTTCGTTCTGGAGCTTGCCGACAATCTCCCGGCGCGAGAGTGCGTGGTTGGGATCTGTTTCGTGGTGGGCGCGGAGCCACACATCGGCGTGATGCTCGTCGGCTGCGAGGATGAGTCGCTCATGGTACTCGTTGAGTCGTATGCGGTTTTCGGGTTGTTCCACTAGCAGCGCGAGTGCTTCGGTGATGTCTTTCCGGGCTTCCGCCAGGGTATCGCCGAAGCCATAGGCCGAATGTGAGAGCGCATATGCTTCCCATCCGTCATCCCGGGTACAACGGAATGCAACGTCATAGATGCCGTCAATCATTTTTGTGTTCTTCTCTCGGTTATTTCCTGGTTCTGGGATTTTCCGCGAAGGCATGCGACCGTAGTTGTATGCGAACAAGGTTCCCGCAGAATCTGGTCCAAACATCATGATAAATATCATTGTTCGGGTTTGGTGCAGCTTCTACAATGAGGAATCGACCGCTTTCCATTGTGGAGAATCACGGGTCACCTGTTTGCCGATGCAGGTGGCCCGTGTTTCAATTTTTTACCGGTTCCACCATGCTGTGTTGGGGTTTGGGGTTTAGTGGTACCAATTCGCCACTACTGAATCGAGAAAGTCAAGCTCAGCATATTTGCTGAGCTCTGGTTTACTGCTAGCTCCAGATTTTTCTGCTGTCCGCCCACTAGAACCCCAGCTCAGCAAATATGCAGCCGGCTTTTGGCACTTCCCCATGAGCAATGAGCATATTCATGATAAATATCATTGGTCCCGGTGTGACATGGCCGCTAGAGTGGAGGCAACGCGGTCATCAATTCACACGCTATTTATTTGGATGCTCTGTGAAGGGATGAAGGCCACCCGCATGTGAAAACACGGGTGGCCTATCAATTTTCTTCAGTGGAGCTGGAGATGGGACTTGAACCCACAACCTACGGTTTACAAGACCGTTGCGCTACCGATTGCGCCACTCCAGCACATGCCGAGAAATAAAACTGGCACGAGGTGAATAGTACTAAAACTTTGCCAGTAATCCAATGTGACGGACAATAAGGTTATGAGGCGCTATCATCGTTCAATCCGTATTCATGCATTACGCTTGAGGCAATGACGATAATGAAATGGTGGTAATCCTGCTGTGAGCTCGGTTTTTACTATGCTGCGCCGCCTGGCTACGGGTGGGGGCCGCATTGCCACGATCGAC
>CAJZGD010000030.1 GCA_915275065.1 uncultured Corynebacterium sp.
CGCCCCGAACTGCTGGGCCGGGTCGGCTCCATGATCGAGGCCCCACCAGGCTATGGGCATCTCACCGGGTGGGAAAACCTCAAAATCATCCAATCCATGCTGGGGTTAGAGGAACGACAGATCGCCCAGGCACTCGACATTGTGCGATTGACTAAAAACAAGGACAAGCTGGTCAAAAACTATTCCCTCGGCATGAAACAGCGCCTCGGCATCGCCATGGCCCTGGCCCGGGAACCCGAACTGCTCATCCTGGATGAGCCCACCAACGGGCTGGATCCTGCGGGCATTGAAGAAATCCGGTCGCTCATCATCCACCTCGCCCAGCAGGGCATCACCATCATGGTGTCTAGCCACTTGCTCGACGAAATCGACAAAATGGCCAGCGTGCTCGGCATTATCAATAACGGCACCCTCATTTTTCAGGGCAGCCGCGAAGAATTGTCCGGCCAGTCCATCCCCGATTTCGTTATCGAATCCGACCAGGCCGGCCTGCTTCAAAACTTCCCGGGCGCCCGCATGCTTTCTCCCACCACCGTCAGCCTGTCCAACCTCAGCAAGGACGATGGTGCCCGGCTGCTTGGCGAACTCCACACCGTGGGCGCACAGGTGTTCGAAGCCTATCGGGCGTCGCAATCCCTCGAAGACATCTTCATGAAACTCACCGCACAGGGGCAACTCCAATGATCACCATCGAACTTCGCAAACTCCGCCATCTCAAAATCGCGCCCATGGTCTTGGGGATGCTCTTCCTGCTCTGCCTCTTCAACATCGGCAACTTTGGTGCCAACCGCATCAAAGACCTCGCCGCTGAACTCTCCGGCATCGGCATGATCCAGGCCTTCCTGGTGCCCATCCTCATCGCCACCATCACCACCAGGATCGTCGAAATCGAACACTCCGGGGGCGGTTGGCAATCCTTCTCCCTCATCGGCGCCCCGCCCGGCACCCTCTGCCGCACCAAGTTCGCCATCCTCGCGATCATTCTCATCCCCTTCACCCTGGTGGAAATCCTCATCCCACTCGCCTTCTACCTCAGTGCCGGCGGCACAAACTTCAAGGCCTCAGCCTGGGGCAGCTATATCCTGTGCGTCATCATCATGAACCTGCTCACCTGCATGATCCACATCATCTTGGCGCACCGCTACGACAACCAACTCGTCAGCATTGGTGTGGGCACCCTCGGGGCGTTTCTCGCAATGTTCTCCTTCCTGCTGCCCAACTACATCACCCGGCTCATTCCCTGGGGATACTACGCGCTCATCCTGCCCGCCACCGCCAGCAGCGAAACCCACAGCCTCATCTACACCAACCCCGGAATCCTCACCTACCTGTGCTTTACCATCCTCACCATCCTCATCACCGGGTGGTTCTACTACCACACCACGCAACTCAACAAAGGAGAAAGCTGACCTATCATGCTCCGCGCCGAACTACTCAAACTCCGCCGCTCCCACCTGTGGCTCATCGCCATCATCCTCCCGCTCCTGGCCGTTATCACCGGCAGCATCAACTACTTCGGTAACCCAGAGACCCTCACCCACGGCTGGGATTCCCTGTTCAGCCAGGTTCTCCTCTTCTACGGCATGTTTTACCTCAGCATCGGTGTCGCCATCATTGTTGCCGCCGCCTGGCGCATGGAACACCAAGGCTCGAACTACGCCATGCTCCGCACCAACACGCGCCGGGCGATGAGCCTCATTGCGGCGAAAACCACGGCTGTGAGTATTTTGATCCTATTTATGCAGCTCATTCTCGTGGTCGCGACCTTTATTGTTGGTTTTGTTTTCGCCAGCCATAATGGTGCCCCACCCTTGAAGTACCTGGTGTTGGCGCTCATCAGCATTGTTGCCGCCGTGCCGCTGGTGTTGCTGCAATCCGTGTTGTCCATGTATCTGAAATCGTTCGCCGCCCCCATCGCCTGGGCGTTCCTCGGGCTCATTATTGGGATTGCATTCAGTTTCGCCCCCGGCTGGATCCGGGATCTCGGCTGGTTGTTTCCCTATTCGTTGGTGAGCCGTAGTCTTTCGCTCATTTCCGTGGCCACCGGCGTCACTGACACCAGCATTGATATGGGGAGTGTGGTCACGATTTTCCTGTCCAGTGCCGTGCTTGCTGGTGCGTTCCTGTTCGGATTTGTCCGTATCTTCACCAACCGGGAATACGCATGATTGCGCGATTCAACGCCTGGGTGGGGCACCCGCTCCGACTGTTCATCATCGTTTTGCTGGGGCTGCTTTTTACCACCAGTTTCCTTGATCCCCATCCCATGGTTGGGGCGCCGGCGCTGACCTCCACCCAAAACATCATCGGGTTTGTTGTATACCTCATTGTGACGGTGGCGTTATGCATCCACCCGAAATACCCCGACGCCACCATGGGGGTGATCGCCTGCTCCTTTACCGTCCTCCTTGTTGCGCAGGCAGCCAGCGATTTTCCCCGAGTCGGCATTCCGCTCCTTTACGTCATCTACCTTGCCAGCGCTAACTGTAATCCCAGGTGGCGGCCCCTGTGGCTGGTTTGGATTCTCACCGGTATTGCTGCGGCCGAGACGCTGAACGATAAACTTCTCAACGCTGACGCCCAAAACCACATGAGTGCCTGGCAGCTCCGTATCGCAGCCATCGCAATGAGCTGGATCATTGTAGGGTTCTTCTGGCAGCTGGGCGGCGTGGCCCGGCGTCGGCAAGCGGAACACCAGGCTTTGCAGGACCGCGCCGAACTGGCAGCCATTGTGGAACGCACCCGCATCGCCCGCGAAATGCACGACATTGTGGCCCACAACCTGTCCGCCGTGATCGCCCTCGCCGACGGTGCCCGCTACACTAACCCCACCAACCCCGAGGTCGGCACCGAGGCGTTGGCAACCATAGCCGCAACGTCCCGCAGCGCACTGAAACAAATGCGCGGCCTGCTCAGCGTGCTCCGCGATAATGAACACCGTGACGCCGATGCGGTTTTTAACATTGCGGCGATCCGCGGCCTGCTTTACGACGCCCGCCACGCCGGGTTGAACGTCCACACCAGCGGAATCGACACTCTGCCCGACGACCTGCCGCAACTGATCCAAACCACCTTGTACCGCATCATCCAGGAATTACTCACCAATATGCTGAAATATGCCCCTGGACAACGCGGCCAACTTACGGTAGAAACGACCGAGAAACACATCACCATCACCGCAACAAACCGTCTTCCCGAACATCTGCCGGACCCCGGATATGGGATTCAAGGCATGCGGGAGCGCGCCACCGCCCTGGGCGGAATCATGCAGGTGAAAACCGACAACAACGAGTTTCTTGTGAAAGTAGAAATCCCACGATGATCACCATCGGTCTTGCTGACGACCAACCCCTTGTCCGAACCGGCTTTAGCCTGCTTATTAATTCCCAAACCGACATGGAAGTGTGTTGGCAGGTTGCCGACGGCACCCAGGTTGCACACCAAAAACCCGTCGATATTGTGCTCATGGACATTCAAATGCCCGAACTCAACGGCATTGAGGCCACGAAGCAGCTCATCACCGCCAACCCCGACACCAAGGTCATCATGCTCACCACCTTTGATGATGAAGAATTCGTCGCAGGTGCCATCGCCGCGGGTGCTAGCGGTTTCCTCCTCAAAGACGTCGAACCGGAAGAGCTTTTCGACGCCATCCGCCTCGTCTATGACGGGCAGGCGGTGCTCGCGCCCACCGCCACCGCCCACGTGCTGGAATTACTCAAACACCCCAACCAACCCGCCACACCAACCCCCTCACCGGCCGTGGCTGAACTCACCCCCAGAGAAACCGTCATTCTCCGGCTCATCGCCCTGGGCCTGACCAACCAGGAAATTGCCGACCACGAATACGTTTCCATGGCCACCGTCAAAACCCACGTGCGGCACATCCTCATGAAAACCAACTCCCGCGACCGGGTCCACGCAGTGCTTTTCGCCTACCGCACCGGGGTAGTAAGCACCGACGAACTACTCTCCGGCGGCCAAGTCTAAAAATCCCCACCCAAGCGGTATAGTTTGTGGGTATGACAACCGCTTTTGACGAATTGATGGACTACGACGACGTCTTAGAAAAATACGAACCAGTAATGGGCATGGAAGTCCACGTGGAACTCGCCACCGAAACGAAAATGTTCTCCACCTCCTCCGCCCACTTCGGCGCGGAACCCAACTCCCATGTAGACCCCGTCTCCCTAGGACTGCCCGGGGCGCTCCCAGTCGTCAACGCCAAAGGCGTGGAATGGGCCATTAAAATCGGCCTGGCCTTAAACTGCAGCATCGCCGAATCATCCCGATTCGCCCGCAAAAATTATTTCTACCCCGACCAGCCCAAAAACTACCAAATCTCCCAATACGACGAGCCCATAGCCTACGACGGCTACCTTGACGTTATCCTCGACGACGGCACCGAATGGCGCGTCGAAATTGAACGCGCCCACATGGAAGAAGACACCGGCAAGCTCACCCACATTGGTGGCACCGACGGCCGAATCCATGGCGCCACCTCCTCCCTCGTCGACTGTAACCGGGCCGGTGTTCCCCTCATCGAAATTGTCACGAAGCCCATTATCGGTGCTGGTCACCGCGCCCCCGAGGTTGCCCGCGCCTATGTTGCCGCCCTCCGCGACCTGGTCAAGGCTCTCGGGGTTTCCGACGCCCGCATGGACCAGGGATCCATGCGCGTCGACTCCAACGTGTCCCTCAAACCCATTGGCGCCACCGAGTTCGGCACCCGCACCGAAACGAAAAACATTAACTCCCTGCGCTCCGTCTACCAGGCGGTTCGCTACGAAATGCAGCGGCAAGCCCAGGTTCTCACCGACGGTGGCACCATCATCCAGGAAACCCGTCACTATCAGGAGACCGACGGGACCACCACCAAGGGCCGGCCCAAGGAAACCGCCGAGGATTACCGCTACTTCAATGACCCCGACCTGCCCCCAGTCATCGCGCCGAAGGAATGGGTGGAAGAAATCCGGGCTACCCTACCGGAACTGCCCTGGGTGCGGAAGGCTCGCATCCAGCAGGAATGGGGTCTCTCCGACGCCGAAATGCGGGACATTGTCAACGCCGGCGCCCTCGAACCCATCATCGCCACCGTTGCGGCGGGCACCACTTCCGGTGAAGCCCGCTCCTGGTGGGTTTCTTACCTGGCGCAAAAAGCCAACCAGCAAGGCATAGAACTCGACCAATTGCCCATCACCCCCACCCAGGTCGCCCACGTGGTGGAGCTCATCAAGGCGGGAAAGCTCACCAATAAGCTCGCCCGCCAGGCGGTTGACGGGGTGCTGGCCGGCGAAGGCGACGTCGACGAGGTTGTTGCCGCCCGCGGTCTGGAGGTTGTCCGCGACGACGGGGCCATCGAAGCCGCCGTCGACGAGGCCATTGCCGCCAACCCCGACATTGTGGCTAAATACCGGGCCGGCAACACCAAGGTGGCCGGCGCTATTGTCGGCCAGGTCATGAAGGCCACCCGCGGCAAGGCCGACCCCGGCCAGGTGAACAAACTCATCGCCGCGAAACTCGCCGAATAACCCCCGCGAGAGCCGCAAACCCAAAAGGCCGCAGGTCGGCAACCCACTTTCCGCCGATCTGCGGCCTATTGTTATTTCCTCCACCTGGCCTATTTAGTGCATTATCAGCCGAATGCACATCACCACCATGATGCACCCAATCACACCATTAATGATCCGCCACGCCTGCGGCCGGCTCAGTACCTGGGAAAACCGCGTCGAGAAAAACCCCAACAGCGGAAACCACACTGCCGACGCCATCAGCGCGCCCGCCGCAAACACCCACCGGCCGGATTCCCCATGCTGGTTCGCGATCCCACCCAACATGACGAGCGTATCAATATAGGCGCTCGGGTTGAGCCAGGTAAACGCCAATGCTGCCAACGCTGGCTTCACCCACGGCCGGGCCGGCTGGGCCTGCTGGGCTGGGGCGGTAGTGGTGACGGGCCGGGTTTTGGTTTGCACCTGACCGCCATTCCCACTGGTCGTATCCACGTTCGAAACATGTGCCGCCGTGGGGGCGTCGTCAAGCGAAGTGCCATCATCGGTGGCGGAACTGTCTAACGCCCGCGGCTTTATCATGTCTTTAAAACACGAAACCGCGAACCAGGCCAGGTAGGCGGCGCCAAACCACTTCAACGCCACCAGGGCAAGGGGGGCCTTTTCAATAATCACGCCCACGCCGGCGGTGCCACCAAAGATCAAGAAAATATCGCTCAGCATGCAAATAGCAAGCACAACGATCAAACCCTCACGCTTGACGCCCTGACGGATCACCAGGGCGTTTTGCGGACCAATGGCAACAATGAGGGAAAGCCCCAAGAGGAAACCAGCAACAGCAATGCTCATAGGTCTTAGTGTTATCGAAACACCCACTTAAGTAAAATTACTTTTAATTAACTTGCATAAGAATCGCTTTATAATACTGGTCATGAACCCCATACACCTCCACACTCTGCTCACCATTGTGGACGAAGGCAGCTTCGAAGACGCCGCCTACATCCTCGGAATCTCCCCATCAGCCGTGAGCCAACGCATCAAAGCCCTGGAAAAAACCGTCGGCCGCCTCCTGTTGCGTCGCAGCACCCCCGTCAGCGCCACCGAAGCCGGCGAAGTCCTCATGCAAGCCGCCCGCCGCATGGCACTGCTCCAAGCCGAAACCATGGCCAACCTCAAAGAACGCATCGCCACCATCCCACTATCAGTCGCCATCAACGCCGACTCGCTCGCCACCTGGTTCCCGCCCGTGCTCGCCAGGGTAGCCAGCTGGGATGCCACCACCCTCACCCTGCGCATCGAAGACGAATCCCACTCACTCAACCTGCTGCGCCGCGGCGACGTGCTCGGCGCAGTCACCCGCGACCCCCACCCCGCCCCCGGCTGCGACGCCATCGAACTCGGAACCATGCGCTACGTGTCCGTCGCCAACCCCTGGCTACTCGATAAATACACCACCGATGGGCAAGTCGACTGGGAAGCCATGCCAGCACTCCGCTTTGGACCCCGCGACGGACTCCAAGACGAAGGCCTCAAAACCCACATCCAAAAAACCCACCACGGACCCGATAACGCGCAACCAATCATGCGTCGAGTATCACAAATCCCCTCGGCCGAAGCCTTCAAAGAAGCAACCCGAGTAGGGCTCGGCTGGTCACTCCTACCACTACAACACGCACAACCACTCCTCATGAGCGGCGACGTAGTCCGACTCGACGACACCATCCTTGACGTGCCCCTCTATTGGCACAGGTGGCGGCTCGAATCGCCAGCATTGGAAAAACTCACCACCGCCGTACAAACTGCCGCGCAAACACTGCTGCAGTAATCGCCGATGTTCCCCCAATGTCGTGATAATCTAGCGCCGATGACCAGAACAAAATTAGTAACCACATGCGTAACCACCATCTTCGTAGCACTATCACTCGTAGCCTGCGACCAAAATGGTGGTAGCTCCTTCACCCGCAAATCAACCACAACCAACAGCCAACAATCGCCTGTCGACGACGGGACCAGCAGCAACGAGGAAGAAAACGAACTCCCTGACGACGCTGACACCGGCGACGCCACCGGCCAGCCGGCACCGGCGCTCTCCGCAGTCGATATTGATGCTGCTCGTGCCGCCCTCAGTAGCCTCCCCACCCGCGGTTTCAGCCCCAACGTCCCCAAATACGACCGGAACGAATTCGGCAAACCCTGGAGCGACGACGTCAGCGTAGACAGCGGCCATAACGGTTGCGACACCCGCAACGACATTCTGGCCCGCGACCTTACCGACGTGGAATTCAAACCCGCCAAACGCAACTGCGTCGTGACCAAGGGCAAACTCAACGACCCCTACACCAACACCACCATTGACTTCAAACGCGGAAGAAAAACCAGCGACCTGGTCCCCATCGACCACGTAGTGGCCCTAGGGGACGCCTGGTATTCGGGCGCCTACCAGTGGGATGCGGACCGCCGACGAAACTTCGCCAACGACCCCATCAACCTCCAGGCCACCAACCGGGAATCCAACACCCAAAAATCCGCTAAAAACGCCGCCGAATGGCTCCCGCCAAACACCGCCTACCAGTGTGAATACGTGGGCCGGCAAATCACCATCAAATCCACCTACGGGCTCAGCGTCACCCCGGCGGAAAAAACCGCAATGGAGAAAGTGCTCGCCACCTGCTCCTAAACCCCCACACATGACCAGTTGACGTGTCCCTCACATGCCCAGGGGTGCGGCCGACGCGCTTTGTGGCCGGCACGGCAACTGGGCACGGCAGCCGCAGGCGACAGCCAATACCCGCAGCCATGCCGCAAGCAGGTTATGGGCGTATTCTGGCCCGGCGCCGGGTTCGTTGCGGCCCGAGCGTAGCCGCGGATGCCGGCCTGCGAACTGGCCACACACCAACACTGCGGCATCTGCCGACAGCAGGCGGCTGGGTTTTCGGCGACCCCGCAGCCTGCCACCAGCCCGGGGCCTGCCCACGCAATTCCGCATGCTATGAAACATTGACCATCATCACCGGCCTTTCCTTAACGTGCTCTTATCCAATGATGGGGGAGGAGGGGTAGCATATAAAACATGCCAAATGGGAAAATCTTTCGAACAACCATTCACCAATAATGGCTAAGCATTCGCCGCAACAAACTCGCCCATCCCAGGCATATCCCCACCACATTCCCCTAACAACAGGTTCGAAAACAATTTCTGGCACAGAAATCCCACCCGGTACAGCGTGGCCGGTTTGGAATGCCCGTATAGTTATCGAATACCCTTGATAAGTATGAGCGACAACACTAACAATTCTCATCAACACAACCCCTTCGCTAACCAATTCCCCACATTCGACGGGCAACGAAAACCCGCCACCCCAGCATCCGACGTCTACAACCGGGCCGGCCGGGTCGTACCAGAAGAAATCACCCCCAATAAACCTAGGAAAACCGACAACGACACCACCGTGATGGCCACATCACAACAAGACCTATCCGCAAACGTGTTCGGAAACACTTCCGGTGACGAGTCGAAAACCCCCCAATATTTCCCACCCACATCCAGGCCCGCACAACAACAGCAGTCGACGGCGGATGACTACGACGACTCCTCATATTTCGCCACCGCCGAACTCACCCGCGACGACAGCTACGCGCCGGGCGGCCCCAATAGTCCCGGTAACCCTGATCCGGTGGACGACTATGAGGACTACGACGATTATGAAGAGTCCTATCCCACCACATCCGAAAACGAGGCGATTCCCACACCAGGGCCTTCGCCGGTGGTGGCGGCGCCAGCCATGGCCCGGGACCGGCAAATCGTCAACGAGGAATTCCTCAACGCACGATCCAAAGATGAGCCCAAAGAAAAACGCGGCACCCTGGACTTTGGGCTGTTGTTAGTGCGGGCGATTATCTCCACCTACCTCATCATCGTGTCGGTGAGCACGTTCTTCCAGATCGGTGCAAACCCCGGCCTCACCGGCCTGCAACACGACTTCGCCACCTACACGTTCGGCTCCGCCCTGTCGATCATTATCCCCACCCTGCAGCTGGCTGCCGGAGTTTTCCTCCTATGCGGCCTGCTCAGCCCGGTGGCCACCGCATTGGTGATTACCGTGTGTGGTTTCAGCACCCTGCACGCCATTGATAAACAACCCAATTTCAGCGTGCTCAGCCCTAACGACTCGGTGTGGTTGAGCGTGCTGCTCACCGCGCTGGCGTTCGCCATGGTGTTCACCGGCCCGGGCACCATATCATTCGACCGCAGCCGGGGTTGGTCCCGCCGGCCGTTGGCGTCCTCCTGGATTTTCGCCGCCGTCGGGCTGGTTGGTGCCGCCGCCCTGTGGTGGTTTGGTGCGGGCGCAAACCCTTTTCATTAAGCTTGTCGACGCCCCAAGGTGGGGTTTATCACCAGTCGTCATCATCATAGGGTGGGCGAGGGTCATCCGGGGACCGTTCGGCAAAGAAAATATCAAGAAGCTCTTTGCCGTTAGCAGGCTGAGTACCAGTATCGTCATCAACCCATAAACCCTTGGCTGGTTCAATGGTCCAGGCAATGTCCTCCCAGGAATACCCGCGGTGGTAGGCCTGGTACGCCATATCAATGGCATCTATCCGATCGTCGCCATCTTCGTGGAATTTACGCATGGCGGGAAGCGGGTTTTCCACCGGAATATTATCGACAAGATCCCAATCACCAGGGGTAATATGCTCATTTATGGTGTAGTCGCACCAGGAGGTTTCGTCAATATAGGGCAGTAATTCCGGCGGGGTCATGATGATATCAGCCACCGCGCACCGGCCGGTGTCAAACCCGCGGGCTTTTAACGCTTTTGTGCCACAAACATAGGGGGTTGGATGTCGGTGCTCTGGCGGGATGGTGGGGAAAGCGATCAACCAATCCAGGTAAATATCATCGGCCAGGTGGCCACCGACAAGTTTGGTGTAGTACGCGTATTGCATGTACTTAGCAGAAGCACATGGTGTTTTGTCGGAGTGACCGTGGTACAAGTACCGTTGCATTCCCGGCGGGCTGCAGATAAAACCGGTGCGGATAGCATCGGAAAACTCTCGATCGGATAGCTGGGATGAAAGAAGAAACCCGCGCTGTTTCGCCGCTAATTCCTGGTAATCCATACCACCATCATGCCCGTGGTTGGCGGGGTCGCGTTTCTCGATGCTTATCGACGTATTCCGTCACCGCTGCCAACGTCTGCTTGCTATAGCTAACAATCCCGCTAGTGGCAGCGTCGACAAGCTCAGCGAGTAGGGGAAACCTGGTCGGGCCGGGTCAAATCCATGATCCGCGGCATGGCCACGCACAGCATGACGGTGAGCATCAGGCACCAGAAGAAATAATCGTCCATAAAAATCTTCATAAACAGGTGCTGCTGAAAATCCTGGTCCCCGGTGGGATCCCCCAGCCACCATTGCGGCGGTACCGTCAGCGTGAAGAAGCTAAGAATCGCGGCGGTCACCAGGCCGTCACGGCTGCGCAGCCGCCAACTGTAATGCCACAACACGATCAGCCACAGCGGCAACCACACCCAGTGGTGGTTCCACGAAATCGGAGAAATCAACAGCATCAACGCCGAATTAGCGAACGCCGCAAGGAGGAACAAATCCCGGTTCAGCAGGGCTTTAATAATGAAAAAGAACGCGGCAATCGTGATGAAAACCAGCACCAACCAAATAATATTAATGAGGCTGCTGGCGGCGTTCGCGGCATCGTTCGACGGCCACAACCGGGTGATAACCCCCTTGATGGACTGGTTAGAAATATAGGCTATATTCACCCCAATCTTGGAGTTATCATTCATGATGAAAATCGCCCGGGTGTAAAAATCCACCGTCTCCCGGGTGTTATACAATGCCGCAACCCCGGTGGCCCCCAGGAACCCCACGATCGCCGAGGCGATCGCCCGCCAATCCTTCTTTATCAGGAACACAAACAGCATCACCACCGGCGTGAGCTTAATGGCGGCAGCCACCCCAATCAGCCACCCCTGGGGGATGCGCCGGCGCCGGGGAACCAGGTCCAAAAACACCAGCACCAGCAGCCACATATTGATCTGCCCGAAGGACGCATTGGCCCGCACCGGCTCCGACAACAGTATGAGCCCCCACGCCCAACTGGTGAGCAGCAACGCCAACCCGGTGTCACGCAGTAAATTTTGGGCCAAAAACCATATGCACACCAGCATGAAGACCGCGGAAAGAACCACCATGGCATAGCCCGCCCCCACATCCGTCAAGAGAGTAAACGGGGCCAGCAGCAGGGCCGCAAACGGTGGGTAAATAAACGGCAGTTTGAGGCCGAACACTTCGAACGGCTCCCCGTAAAGACTCCCGCCATCCACATAGGCTTGAGCGCCCGCCCGGTACACCATCATGTCAATCCGGTCGGTGGTGCTGAGCACCTGCACCACCATGACCATGATTGATGCCAGGAAACCGCAGATGGTGAGGCTCCGCACCACGATTTTTGTCGAAAATGCGGATTCAATGGCTTCGAGCAGCAGGGTTAATGTTTTATTGGCAGTCACTGGTCGCTGACGATCCTTGGTTGAGAGGCGGTATGCTTGCACGGCAAGTGTAACGCACGCCCCGAAACGCCGACCAATAGCTGGCCCACACCACCGGTCGGCCAGCAAGTTGCGGCGAGCGCGACCTAAGGCCTACCCGGTGCCCATTACCCGCCTGCACGGGCCATAGGCCATGGCGTTTTCGGGTCAGGAACGGTGGGGGTGGTTAGTCGACCAGCCGCACCGCGCCCTTATCGGCGCTGGTCGCCATTTTCGCATAGGCCCGCAGCGCCTTCGACACCTGCCGGTCCCGGCTGTGCGGCGTCCACGGCTTTTCCCGGGACAGCATTTCCTGCCGTCGCCGCTCGATCACATCGTCGGGCACATTGAGGGTGAGCATCCGGTTCTTCACCGAAATTGTGATCGAATCACCGTTCTCAATCAGCCCAATCAGCCCGCCGTGGGCGGCCTCGGGGGACATGTGGCCGATAGACAGCCCGGACGTGCCCCCAGAGAACCGGCCGTCAGTGATGAGCGCGCACTTTTTACCCAGGCCAGCGCCCTTTAAGAACGATGTGGGGTGCAGCATTTCCTGCATGCCTGGGCCCCCGGCTGGCCCCTCGTAGCGGATGACCACCACCTCACCGGGCTGCACCTCACGCTTGAGGATCGTGGACACCGCCTCCTCCTGGGATTCGCACACCCGTGCGGGACCGGTGAATTCCCATAATTCCTCATCCACGCCGGCGGTTTTCAGCACAGACCCGTCGGGGGAGAGGTTGCCGCGCAAAATAACCAACCCACCGTTTTCGGAATAGGCGTGCTCCATGTCGTGGATACACCCATTGACCACATCCAGGTCCAGGGACTCCCACCTGGTGGACTGGCTGAACGGCTCCGTGGTGCGCACCCCACCAGGTGCGGCGTGGAACAGTTCGATCGCCTGGTCAATGGTCTTACCGCTGCGAATATCCCAGTCGTTGAGCCACCCATCCACCGTGTCGTAGGCGACGGTGTGCACATCTTCGTTGAGCAGGCCGGCGCGGCGCAACTCCCCCAGGATGGCGGGGATACCGCCGGCCCGGTGCACGTCTTCAATGTGGTAGGTGCCATTAGGGGCAACCTTCGAAATGCAGGGGATGCGGTGAGAAAGCTCATCAATGTCAGCGAGGGTGAAATCAATGTCACCCTCCTGCGCGGCGGCCAAGGTGTGGAGCACCGTGTTCGTGGACCCGCCCATGGCCATGTCGAGGGCCATGGCGTTACAGAACGCGGCCTTCGTGGCGATATTGCGGGGGAGGACGGATTCGTCTTCCTCACCGTAGTAGCGGCGACACAAATCCACAATCATTTCGCCGGCCTGTTCGAACAGTTGGCGGCGGGCGGTGTGGGTGGCCAGGGTGGTGCCGTTCCCCGGCAGTGAAAGCCCCAATGCCTCCGTCAGGCAGTTCATCGAGTTCGCGGTAAACATGCCCGAGCAGGAACCGCAGGTGGGGCAGGCGGATGCCTCAATGGCATGCAAATCCTGGTCGGAAACATCCTCCGAGGCAGAGGCAGTAATCGCCGTAATAAGGTCCGTGGGGGTGTGGGCTATGCCATCAACGGCCACGACCTTCCCGGCCTCCATGGGCCCACCAGACACAAACACGGCGGGAATATTCAACCGGAGGGCAGCATTGAGCATGCCGGGGGTGATTTTATCGCAGTTAGAGATGCACACCATGGCGTCGGCGGTGTGGGCATTGCACATGTATTCGACCGAATCGGCGATGATCTCCCGGGACGGGAGGGAATACAGCATACCGCCGTGGCCCATGGCAATACCATCGTCGACAGCAATGGTATTGAATTCTTTCGGCACCCCACCGGCGGCCCGGACAGCGTCGGCCACAATGTCGCCAACGTTTTTCAAATGCACGTGGCCGGGCACGAATTGGGTGTATGAGTTCACAATGGCGACGATGGGCTTGCCGAATTCGTGTTCTTGAGTGCCGGTGGCGCGCCAAAGAGCGCGGGCCCCGGACGCATTACGGCCAACAGTGGTCACGCGGGATCGAAGCGGAAACATAAACTAGTCTTCTTATAATCGTATGTGGGTGCGGCGGGTGTGGGTGTCCCCGCACGTATCGAGTCAGAGTGTGTTCTTAGCCTATACCGCGCCGTGGCGTGCTGTTAATCCGAATCGGTTTTCGCCTGCTTATCGACGTCCTCCGCCGCCGACCGCTCGTATTCCTGCTTATCGACGAGCACCTGACGGCCATCCTTATGCACAATCACCACCTTGTCGTCCGCGGCCAGCTTGCCCTGGGTGAGGGCATCGGGAATCCGGCCGGCAGAGGCCGCCTCCAGCTGGGGGAGAGAATTGAACGTCACCCCAGGCAACGTGATTTTCTCCCCCTCCTTGGTTTGCAGGAATGCCTGGGACCGGCCGAACCCAATGCCGGCAATATCCGCCCAATCGGTGGTGGTGGGCTTAGCAAACGCAGGATGGGCGGTAATACCGATGTCATCAACAATCGTGTGGGCGCGCAACACCCACACAATAAACACAACGGGCAGGAGCGGCAGCCAAAACAGGTAAAGAAACTCACTGCCAATGATAAACAACGACAGGAGAATCATGATGATGGCCGCCAAAAGGTGAGTGCGTTCGGGCCGGAACACGTGATGCTGTTGCTCTGCCATGGGCACCCATAGTAGTTGATGGGCGGCAAAAAGCCCCAGTTCGCGGTATTGAACTGGGGCTATCCGGGTGTAGCTAGCGCCGGGGATTATTGGGTGTCGGCGCCGCCTGCGGTCCCGCCGCCGGCGCCACCGGCCGTGCCGCCGCTTTCCCCACCGGTGCCGCCACCAGTGCCAGCGGTACCACCGGCATCACCACCCGTGCCGCCTGCGGTGCCGCCGCTATTGGTGCCACCAGACGTGCCGCCGGAAGTTCCACCCGAAGTGCCGCCTGCGGTCCCGCCGCTATTGGTGCCACCAGACGTGCCGCCGGAAGTTCCACCC
>CAJZGD010000031.1 GCA_915275065.1 uncultured Corynebacterium sp.
CATTCCTGCTGAACCGCTCTTCCGATCTAGCTGCGGGTAATTTTATTCGTGGCGGGGGCATTAATCCTTCTGGTTATATCCACTGTAGTATGGGAGGTAGAAAGGTGTTCTCGTAAAGAAAGATCAGAACATAAGGTGTGTAACAGACATGACTGACCATAACCACTATGGCGGTGACCCAGAATCCCTGCTATCCGTCAGCTATCCCAATGCGCAACTCAGCGACTTGGTGCTCACAATAGAAAACCGTCGGCGACTTTGGAACGTCGTCATGGAACAACGACAATGGGACAAAATCACCTTCCACGGCCTACAACCAGTCCGTCGACTCCTGTTTACCGGCCCGCCCGGTACTGGGAAAACGTCGACAGCCCAAGCCTTGGCGGGTGAGCTCGGAGTCCCCCTCTACACGGTGCGACTCGACCTGCTCACCACCCATCCCAAAGATGAGGGCGAAGCGGAATTCCGGCAGGTGCTGGACACATTGAGGCAAACCTATGGCGTGTTCGTCTTCGACGGGGTGGCCGAGTTTACCGAGGAAAACCGGTGGATTCTGGTCATGCTCCAGCAGTTCCTGATGCAGGACACGTCGAAAAGCGTCATCATTGTGGCAAGCAACCGCCCCCGGCTGCTTGACGGCGTGATTTTTGAGCAGTGCGACCGCATCGTGAACTTTGGGTTGCCCACAAGTGACGAGGCGCGGGCGATCATCGAGGGGCAGCTTGCTATGTTTGACCTGCGGAATATCTCGTGGGCGTCGGTGCTGACCGCGGCGGATGGGCTCAGCCACGCGGAAATTTCCACTGTGGCCGGTAGTGTTGCCGAGCACGTTATGCTGACCAATGCCCCTGTTTCCTGGGCGCGGCACCTGACCGCAGAATTGGGGCGAGCACGGCAATAACCTTGTAACCTGCGGAAAAGCTTCCGCAACAGTCGGCGTACCCGTGGCAAGGACGCTGTGACAAAGAAGCCTTGAGCGTGTTAGCGTGCCGAGTGTCGAAAAATGTTGAGCATGCTTGAGCAAGAGGTGCTGCTATTTTGCCTGGTTAACGGGCTATAGACTGGCAGGGCCTAGGCATACGATAAAACATTGCTGCCTTCACGGATCCCATCGGTGATAGCACTGGTGCATTCCAGGAGGGATTGGACGAACTCATCTGCCTTATTATCGGCCTGAACTGTGGTTTCAGCGGGAAATGTGAATGTGATACACAGGCGATGCAACGAGGCTGGGGAAATATCGGGTGTGATATCTGCAAAAACAGGATTCTGCGAAAATACCTGACGAACGAGCAAAATTGCCTCCGGGGTGGGGAGCGAATCGTTGAGATACACAAAGATCTTTAATCTGAAATCCATTGTCATTACCTGTGTGACTTGAATGGCTGTGGTTATTACCAGCAATTATAGAATAGTGGATACCTGGGGTGGTTGGAGTGAGATGTTACAGTGGGAATTGGTGTGTTCCCTATGCGGTTTGGGTGTGGGGAACACCTTCCTCGTCGCTGCGCGGTAGGCCTGCGCGCGTGCGGGTGGACCGTGTAGCTGTTTCGGCGAGCGGACCGCCTAACGATGATGGAGGATTGTCATGGGTAAACACAATAAACACCCTGATCGATCACCCGGTCGTAATAATAATGATCTTGCAGCCAATGAGCCCTCCAAAGCAAAATTGGCGTACAAGATCATCATCTTTGCGACCGCAACAGTGAAGCTCATCACTGAGATACTTCACTGTATAGGGTCGTAGACCCGCAACCCTTACCAGGAAAGGGCAACCGACCTGGTAGGGGTTGTTTTATATTAGTAGCAAGGATACTATCCTTAGCTGCCGCCCCCACTATATCACGAAACCTGACCGATCCGCCCAGAGCATACCTTCCCAAACGCTACAGTCTTCCACCAAACCCTCGCGCTCCACCGACCCCACTAATATTCGTCATTGCTATTTATCCCTCCAGGAAAATACGATTTTGGTATGGACAAAACCCTGCTGCAAGGACTCATCACCGCCTACCTTTTCATGGAAAATGGAGACCTTGCCGGGGCCAAACGGGTCCTGACCACATTGCCGCCCGAATACTATGACGATCCACGCCAGCTGCTCATGCTCGCTAGGGTGGTGTGCTTGGAGGTGCAAGAACCGGAGGACTTCGCCGAGGCAATAACCATATTTCGGCAGGTAGCACGCGCTGAATCGCGGGATGCCTCGATACTCGTCAACGTGGCGGCGCTGGCGCTCAAGATCGGATACCGGGACGAAAAACATGCGGCCCGCGAGCGGGTGGCCGACCATCTGTTGGCCCTGGACGCGGCTCGTCAGGCAATCGCCGTCGAGCCCAAGCTGCCGGTATCATATCTGATTGCCGCCCGGTTGATTATTAACCTGACCCTATATGAGTCGGGCGGTGCGGAACTGGAATCCCTGGAGGCGGAAGCCAAAGCACACCTGGGCCAAGCAGAGACCTTGGGTGCGGACCCAGCATCGGTGGCGACACTGCGGGTGGCGTTGATGCTGGTCCTGGGTCAGCTGGATGCCGCCCGGGAATTCCTGACGGATACCCACCCGCAACCCCGGGCCGTGGCGGCGTTGCGAGACTACCTGGCGGAATTGGACCGGCCGCTCACCGATCGGGACCGTGCCGACATGGCGCAAATGTGGGCGGAGCTGCGGGAATTCCTGGCGTCGTTTCCCCACTTCATGGCGCGCATGGGCCTGTCCGAGAATGATGAGTTCGCCGACCTGCGGGGCTGCATGCTCATGCAGGCGTCCCTGGACCTGCTCGATGACGACTATGGCGCATTCCCCATGCTGCTTCCCCCGGAGGGCCGGCAGCTGCTGTACGATTTTCACAAGCACACAATCATTGTGAAAAGTATAGCAATGGCGGCATGGCTCAGTCTGCCGCTGCTCTATTTGCCCGCCACACTTCGATTGTGTGCCGCCATTGTTGGGGTGGTGGGCATGCTGGTGGTCGCCGGGCTATGGGATCGCCAGCTTCGACGTGATGCCGCCCCATTGGGTTACACACAATTATTGCGCGAGAACCTGCTCCTGCGGTTGGCGTTACGCCTGTCGCAAGTGGTTCCCCCGCTGTGTTTCGTGCCGGTTGCGCGCACTGCGCTTTACGGTTTCGGGGACCCCAACGTGATGACGCTCGTTGGGCTCCTCATGTTCTTTGCGCCGATGTTTCCCCTGTATTTGCTGCGAATCGCGCTGCGTCGGGCGTCGTAAAGCTTATCGACGAGCCCGCCATGCGCCGGCGGCCGCTAACCCGAGGCCAACCACAATCCAGTACACCAGAATGGTGACGGGTTGGCCCATGGCGGCGCCGTCGAAAAACGCGGCGGAGCGAATGGCGGTGCCGGCGGCCCCAAGCGGCAGGTACTGGCCGAGCGTGCCCCACGGGCTGGGCAGCCAAGCGGCGCCGGTGGCCAGGCCGGACAGCGGGTTGGCGACGAACAGCATTAGGACGGCGCCCAGGCCGATGCCCGCGAGCCCAAGTAGGGAATTCAAGCCCAAAACGGTGAGGGAAATCGCGGTGATGCCCAGCATAATGATGGCGGTAGTGGGCCAGAAGTTTGCCTCGAAAGCGCCAAACCCGAAGTACAGGGTTGCCGAAGCGATGAGGCCGCCCAGGATTGCCACACCGATTGCGCCAATGATCTGCTTGCGGCGGGACTTCTTAAACATGGTGCTGAAGGCGACTGCTGAGGACATGCCGCCGAAAATCATGGGCAGTGCCAGCATGCTGATGGCGGAACCGGACGGATCCTTCGCGGTGAGGGGTGCGACGTCGGTGTAGCGAATGGGCTGGCCGGTTTGGGACAGGCCCTCGCCGATCTGCTTCAAGATGGTGGAATAGGGGGTGCCGGCGGCGCTGGCCGTCACAATGGTGATGCTGTCGGGACCTGCGATGATGGCGCCGATGGCCTCCCGGTTCCGCACGGCCTCGGTGGCTTCCTCGGCGGTGCTGTAGCTGGTGACGGCGAAGGCGTCAGGGGATTTAGCCTCCAGGCCCTGGGTGATTTTGGTGGTCACCATGTTGGGGCCGCCGACCGCGAGCGGCAAATCCTTCGCCCCGGAGTTTAGCAGTGGCGTGACAAACGACAACAACATGAGCAGCAGAATGGTGCTCAACCCCAGGATGAGGCCGGCGAGCTTGAGATATTGCTTGCTGGCCGTGGCGGGTTCGGCGGTGTTGGTGTTGGTGGTTGTCGTGGTGGGTTCGGCCGTCTTGGCGCTGGTGGGCGCGGTTGTGATGGACATGGAATGGTCTCCTTCGATGTCTTGAAATTATCTTTAGTGGAGCATTTCGTTCCGCTTTATATGGAGCGTAATGATCCGTATAGTAAAATGCAAGCATAACGAGAAACACCGAGCTCATTGCGGAAAACTGGGAAGGACAGCTGCACGCTATGCGGAAAGATGCGCAAGAAAACCGACAAGAAATACTCCGGGTCGCCAGATTCCTCATCGCTCAACAAGGGTCAGACGTGTCCCTGCGCACCATTGCGTCAACCGCCGGCGTGGGCATCGCCACCCTGTACCGCAACTTTCCTACCAGGGAAGACCTGCTGTTGGGCATTGTGCAAGAAACCGCGGAAGAGGCGGAGGCTGCCATAGCGGAATGCTTGGAAACCTGGGACGTAGACCCCGAGCAGGCGTGGCGGAACTATGCGCATGCCGTTGCCCGGCAGAAGATCGCCACGTTTGCCATGCGCATGGTCGAAGCCCCCGGCATAGAAGAGATCGTCGAGCAGATCAAGGCGATACGCGCCCACGTGCTGGGCCAGGCAGAAGCGGTGCTGGATCGGGCGAAGGCCGCCGGGTTCGTTGGCCACGACATGACTGTTCTGCAATTCCAGATCGGGTTAGCCATAGTGACCCGGCCCCTGCCGGACACTCCCTTCTTTGACCTACCCGAAGAACGCGAATGGCTTATCGACGTCTACCTCCGCGGGGTGCGGGCAGAGTAGGGGATGACACTTTTACCACGTAGAAACTAATTCAGTTGTTGAGGAAATGTGGTTCGGTTCCCCAAGGTATTAACACTATGGGCAGTCTCTAAAGGTGAGGGAAATCGAACTGGATGATATATTCTTTCCGATTTACCATCTGTTGGTGTGATATTTTCCCAACGCAACGGCTATAAGCTTAGATATTATGCGTGAACAGTGGCTTGCGTTGTTCTCTGATTTCCTTTTGCATCGGTCCATGTCACAGTACATTTAACGGCATGTGGTGATCCGTATCCAAGCGTCAAAGGAAATTTAACCTCTTGGTCAGGAGGAATTATTCCTAATGACCCTTTTTCCCGCATTACCGTGAAAAGTGCATATGGAGGAAGATCGTTGAAGACAAAATCGACGTTGGAAGCCGGGCCATGGGAAGTATTCTTTAGTACAAATTTCCTTTCTTTCTTAATTCTAGTTTGCCCATTCCTATCGACTGCTGGATATTCGTTGTATTCTGCACTAGGCCAAACTCCCTCCGACAGGTCAAAATCATTTTCATCAGTAAATTTACCTTGATCTTGAGTTTTGGCCTGTTTGGTATCTTGCTGAATTTTTTTAGCTTTCTGGTTAAGAAAGTTATTTATATGGCTAAAGAGTTCATTGTCGCTAGCATAACTTAAAACTAAAGATCGTTCTCTCAAAGTATTTAGATACTTTTCTAGCCGTTGTCGTTCTTTAATGGATTGTCCCTTGAGTGGAGTGCGTGCGCTCTCATCAGTTAATATTGCGATTTGTTTACCAGATTCCGCAAAGATTTTGATTTCTTCAGCTGTGCCAGATTCCGCTTTACCAGTGGGTGTTCCAAGTCGATCCCGGAATAATGCAACTGCAAGATCAGCTTCCTTTACTATCTGTTGATTGAGTAACTCCTGAGGTCGATCGCCAAATTCTGCCACGGCATGTTCTGTCCAAGAAATTGGTAATACGATGATTCCGAGTTGTTCTCCATGACTGAAATTCCATTGGCTAATCGTCTTTCTAATAACCGTTATGCTTTCTGAAGGAATATCACCAGGTGCTGATATGAGTAGACGTAATACGAGTGCTTGATAGGACATACGTGAGGGATCCTTTCTTATGGTTTCTTTGATCGTGCTGGGATGCGACCAATTCTTGATGCGAGCCATAAAGTATGTTCACGACTGATGGCTTCTTCTGCATCATCAACTTCAATCGCCCATTTATTAGGATCTGTAATGTCTTCTACTTCAGATTTGAGTATTGCAAGTTCTGATGCGGTGATTGAGTAGGCGGAAGCTAAGTTGGAGAATTGTTTAACAGCTATCCATGTGCTAGCACAGCCAACGATAGTTGATAGTAATCCAGCTACATTAATTAAGAGTAGGCCACTTGATTGACAGATTGCAATTCCAATTGCGAGGAGTTCACCAATGATTAATACTACTTTCCAGTATGTGGCCCGTTTTTTGTTCCATTTTGCTTTGTTTGCGTACCAAATATGTTGGTTTTCAAGTCTTTGTGAGATGTATGCTTCTTTCCTTTCCTTAAAAGAAGATTCTCGCAGTTTTATCATTGCTTCTGTAATGATAGGGTGATCAGGATCTATTATAATTTTATCACTTGCTTCTCTACTCACCTCGTTAAGTCGTTTACGAAGAAGTTTTTGTGCCTCATTGAGTGGAAGATTTTCGTTAAAAGGAGCTCCACAAACTGCAAATCTCCATGCAAGAGTTTTCGCAGATTCTGCTAGTGCGCGACCTGAATACCAAATTTGGTTTGGTTGAAGGTAAATCTCAAGCACTTCAACCGTAAGAACCATGAAGAAACAAACAATTATTAATATTGAAATAAATTTCCAAGATGTTACAGACACTATCACGCCAAGTAGTGCTGCAAAAATCAGTCCGAAGAATCTCCATTTGACAAGACGAAGCACATTTTTTTGCGCTTTGATTGATTCATTATCAGCACATCTCCAAAAACCGGGAAGATCCTTGTCTTCTAATCCCATATGATTTCTTAACCTCCTAGTTATTGACAATATGTATTGTTGCGACTGAGCTGGCGTGAATTATCCACTAAATGGCTTAAAGACGTCCTTGCAGAATACGCTTGCTCAATGTATCCAGCCAAATTATTCGCGCTAGACGGATATTCCCACCATTGCGCATAACTCTGGCCAGATGATTGTAGTAAATTGTCCATTAACCGTTCGGGAAGATTGACTAATGCTCCGGCAACAGATGGGAGACTAATTGCTAATAATCCATTGCGCTTACTTGTCGCGGTATTTCGTAGTGATGCTGCTATTTCCCAGTCAACAAATCGCCGTGACCATGTACAACGTCCGATCAGAACGATAGTTACCGTGGAGTCACGGAGATATTCACTTCGGATGCGTTGTTTAATATAGTCATCATTAGTGCTTTGGATGATATCACCATCCATTCCTGCCCCAATGCCTCTTGAGATAAAGATATCCCGAGAATGATCAAAAGTATCAATGAATTCTTTTACTTCTTGTTCATCATTATGATGATATGAAATGAAGCACTTATGGCGCGTTTTCTCCGCAATCGCTGAATGGAACATTATTTTACTCTCCTTATATATAAACTAAAATGAATAATTACGGTCCAACTGGTACATAAAGTTTTCTTGGTTTATGTTGGACTATTTTATCTTATACTTTCTTTGCCTCCTCTGCGTACCGTGGTGCGAATCGTTCCATTTGGTTGAGCACCTCGGTTACGGCTTCTTTCTGCTTGTCCGGTGGGTAACCATACTTACGAAGCAGTTTCCTGATTGTTCGTCGTAACTTGGCCTTGACATCTTCTCGGACGGTCCAGTCAATGCTGGTATCCCGTCGCATAGCAGACACAAGATCACGGGCAATCTGGGCCAACACATCCGTACCCATCACATCCACTGCGGATTCGTTGAGTGCCACAACATCATAGAATGCTAGCTCATCATTACTCAGTGCAGGCGTGAAAGTATCGCCTCGATTGCGCTCCGCAACTACTTCCTTGGACAGCTCAATAAGTTCTGCAATGACCTGGGCAGAGGTAAGTTGTTTGTTAGTGTAGCTGTTCATTAGGTCGGTGATGCGTTCGGAAAACAGTTTGGAACGAATCTCATTATTTCCGGTTGCTTCCCGGGCTTCCTGCTGCAATGAGCGACGAAGAGCATCAATCATTAAAGCAATTCGTGACACATCCGTTTCCTCTTTGAAGATTTCCGCATCCAAATCCTGGAGGTTAGGGATGTCTATTCCTGCTTCCCGATAAACATCAATAACACCCGTGGATTCGGTGGAATCAATAACCAGCTTGCCTAGGGCATTCCTTATCGAATCAGTGATAGGTTGCCCATTGGCCAGCCGGTCGGCAGCTTCCATCTTGGTCAGCCAGATTTTTACTTCGGAATAAAACTGCACATCAGGACGTAAGGAAGAAGAATTATCACTACCAGAAGCTAGCGCCCAAGCACGGGCAAGTTTCCCAGCTTGCTTTTTAAACCTCATCGCTAGCGGCCTGGCGTTAGGGCTTTCTGGATCATAGTTGTTGGGACTGATAGGAGAGCGCAGGAATGCCACCACCTTCAGCAAAGCATCACGTTTCCCCTGTTGCTGCTCGATATCCCGCCATGTGGTTCCGACGATTTCATCCAATTCGGCAACAAAAACCCGACTGAGCTCTAATGCCTCCTCAATATCCTGTCCAATGACTTTCTTACCCGCATCACTGGCATCATAGGTGAATTCTTTCAGCGCAGCCTTGAGGTTTTCCACCAATGGGGCATAAGCCACCAACAACCCGTCTTGCTTATTACGGTAGGTTCGGTTGACCCGGGCCAAGGTTTGCATGAGAAGGGCATCTTTGAGCGGCCGGTCCACATAGAGAGTGTGAAGCGCTTTGGCATCGAAACCGGTAAGCATCATTCCCTGCACGATGGCGATCTCTAGCTCATCGTCTGGGTTCTTCACCCGATTCTTTACCGCAGCCAATGCGCTTGGGCGCCGCATATGTACTTTGAGCTCTTCCGGGTCCGATGGGGAAGCGGAATAGATGACCTTAATCTTTCCCTTATCATCGGCATCATCATGCCATTCAGGATGCAACGCTATGATCTTCTGATACAGGCGTGCAGCAATGGAGCGAGTAGCAGTGACCACCATTGCTTTGCCAGGACCGCCGATAAACTCGCTCATATTGCTTCGACGGTCCTCCCAATGCCGCACCAAATCATCAGCCAATGTGTCTAGTCGATCATCGGTACCATAAATGAGCTCCAGGTTTGCGACAGATTTTTGCACCTGGTCTCGCTCCAGCTCGTCAAGACCATCAAGTACTTCTTCAGCCGCATCATCGAGGTCATCGTCAGTAACACCGGGAATACGCGCTAGGGGAATGAGTCGTGGTTCGAAGTACACAGGAACCACGGCACCATCACTCACTGCCCGGTTCATGTCGTATACGTCGATGTCGTCACCGAAGACTTTGCGGGTGTCCCGGTCCCACTTTTTTAACGGTGTACCGGTAAAGGCCAGCATTGTGGCATTCGGCAGAGCATCACGCAGGTGTTGGGCGTAGCCGTCGGTGTTGGTGTCGCCGAAACCATAGTGGGAACGGTGCGCCTCGTCTACTATCACGACAATATTGCGTCGCTCGGATAACAGTGGGTGTGACTCCTCATGGCTACCATCGTGATCTTGGAGACCAAACTTTTGGAGCGTCGAAAAGTAAATACCACCGGAGGTACGCGTCGATAGTTCCTGGCGGAGCATGTCGCGGGACACAATGCGGGTGGGATTTTCGGGCAGCAGCGTTGATGCGGCAAATGCGTCGTAAAGCTGCTGGTCAAGTTCGGTTCGGTCATTCAGCACAATGATAGTGGGACTGCCCATTTTTGGATGCCGCATGATTTTTGCGGTGTACATCTCCATCTCCATGGATTTGCCGGCACCCGTAGTGTGCCACACAACCCCGGCGCGTTTATCACCTGTCATTGCGGTTACTGTGGACGCAACCGCTTTGGTTACCGCAAAATACTGGTGTGGCTTGGCTATGCGCATGACAAGACCACCGGGCGTTTCATCGAATGCGGTGAAGTTGGTGAATAGCTGCCCGAACCGTTCCACATTAAACAACCCGAAGATGAGCAGTTCGAGTTTGGTTGTGATGCCGCCATCAGTTTCGGTGGGGGCCAAACGCCCATCATCATCCACGTTCCATGGTGCGAAGTGCTCAAATGGGGTGAACGGTGTGCCGTAGCGGGCATCTACATCATTGGATGCCACGACAATGTTGGTGAACCGGAACGCCATGGGAAACTCTTTGACATATGTTTGCAACTGGTTGTAGGCGTTTTCAACGGTTGTGGTAGAGCCCGCCCGCTTTAGCTCCACAATGGCTAGCGGTAGACCGTTGACATAGAGCACGATGTCGAATCGGCGCTCATGATCCCGACTCCGAATCGTTATCTGGTTTGCGGCCACATAGTTGTTTCGGTCGGGTTCCTCCGAGAAGAAACGAATGGTAGGTCGCTGCATCTGCCCATCATGGTCCACATATTCGATGCTGTTATATCCGTGTACCAGAATTGCGTGCAGCCGTTCGTTTTCCGCAATGGCGCTTTGCGACTTCGGGGTAATCACCTCGGTGATGGCTTGTTGCAGGTATGCTTCTGGCACTCCAGGGTTGAGGTTACGTAGCGATTGGAGCAGGCGGCCGTGAAGCACAATGTCGTTCCAGGTTGTGCGCTCCCCGGATCCCGGGGCTAGTGTGGCGCCGGGTACGCTTTCCCACTCTAGTTCGGCTAGTTCGTCAAGCATCCAGGTTTCCAGGTCTGCCTCGGATAGCATTATTCTTCCACCTCATGCTTGTCGACGCCCACCTCTGCTGAAGCCTCCTCAGCATCCCGAACCGTGATCTTCCCACTCATCAATAAAGGCAGGAGCTCATCACGGGTGCGGGCCAGGGTTTGGTTTTCTTGCTCGGCTTGTGATGCAAGCATCCATAATGTGTTACCAAGCATGTTTAATTTATCGGGTATTGATGTTGGAACTTCTACAGTTTTATCAAGATCTGCCCGTTTAATATGCCCCATGGTTGTAGCTTTTCCGGCTGCAATCATTTGGAAATAATGGATTTGAGATTGAATGATGAGTTCAAGAGCCCATAAGTCAAATTTTGAGATAGGGAGCACTTTAAAAATATGTTGATTTACAATAGCTTCATCGTATGGCCACCGTTTGGTCATGAGTGTTCCTGACCAAGCGAATAGGAGCTCACCAGGAAGCACGACATGATTTTGATGTACTTCGATGTCATTGAATACTGTGTTGGAACCAATGCCTGAGTTTAGTTCAGCGATTCTGGCCACTACCCTGCCTGTACCGGTGGCATTTTTTGTGAAGGCACGACCGTTAATAAATTCTGCAAGAGAACTTAAGGGTAAGGATTCCGTGTTTGTTTTGAGTAGTTTGTCCCATAGGGCGTTACGGAGTGAATCAGCAGATTGAATCGTACGTTGATTAGCTGCAATCTTGTTATCAAGAGTGGAAATGCATGAAACTATTGAATCCTGTTCCTTTATGGAAGGTACCTGTACAGGGATCTCGGAAATATAATTCCTATTTAGCATGGGTTGAACTGAACCTGAGTTATAACCTGATAAGTCCATTACCATGAAAAGATAGTAAAGCCATCGTGGATTATTACCATGAAAATCTTTAGCATATAAAGTCGTGTTTAATGGCCAATAATCAATATCACTCCAACGAGGAAGTCCTAAGTTGGTAGCGCGTCCAATAGCAAAACCTGGACCTTTGATTTTTGCTTTATTATGCGTTCCTTCTATTTTTCCAGATGATATTACCGGAACATTACCAGGGATTCGAGCAGCTTTTGGCAAATCAAATCCACGCTCTAAAGTGATTAGGTCAGCAAGTCGTTTTGTTTTCCAATTCATTACTGGAGCCTTCCCAATTGTTCACGAATAATTGCGTCTAGGCGGGCGGACTCGTCTAGTGCGTTAGTTAGCTCTGTGGTGAGGCGAGCGATTTTCTCGTCGATAGGCTCGGTGTCCTCTTCGTTTTCGGCGAAACCAACATACCGACCAGGGGTTAAAGCATAATCAGCGGCACGGATCTCATCCAGAGAGACAGACTTGCAAAAGCCAGGGACGTCCTCGTATACGCCCTCGGCTGAGGGACGGCCGCGCCACATGCGGAATGTGTTAGCGATACGGTGAATATCTTCATCGCTGAACGTGCGTTCGGTGCGGTCGATCATGTGTCCGAGATCCCGGGCGTCGATAAGCAAAAATTGGCCGGTGCGATCAATGGAACCCTTTTTGCCCGCGGCTTTGCTCTTGGCGAAATACCACACGCAGACCGGAATGCCGGTGCCGCGGAATAATTGCGCGGGCAGCGCGATGACACACGAAACAATGTCATCTTCGAGCATGGCCTTGCGAATATCACCCTCACCGGAAGACTTGGACGTCATAGTGCCGTTAGCCATGACGACACCAGCTTCACCATCGGCTGCTAGCTTGGAAATGATGTGTTGCATCCACGCAAAGTTGGCATTACGGGCTGGGGGAACACCATATACCCAGCGGGGGTCTTCCTCACTGCGCGCCCAATCCTTGATATTGAATGGGGGATTGGCCAGCACATAATCCATGGCGATGTTGGGGTGAATATCGCGGGCGAAAGTGTCTCCCCAGCGTTCCCCCAAGCCCTTAGAGTTGAGGGCGTGGATAGCCAGATTCATTTTTGCCATCCGCCAGGTGCGTTCGTTGAGTTCCTGGCCGTAGATTGCAATAGCGGAGGGGTCATGCGTGGTGGTTTCCAGGAATTTTTCTGCCTGGACGAACATACCGCCGGAACCACAACAAGGATCGTAAACCCGGCCTTTGGTGGGTTCCAGGATTTCAACCAGAGTACGAACTACGGGGCGTGGGGTGTAGAATTCGCCGCCACGCTTCCCCTCGGCGCGGGCGAATTTTTCCAGAAAATACTCGTACACCTCGCCCAGGAGGTCGCGGGCGCGTTCCGCACCATCAGCGGTGAAATAGGTGGAGCTGAACATATCGACCAGTTCGCCAAGACGGCGCTGATCCACGTTATCACGCCCAAAAATAACTGGTAGTGTGCCGGATAGGGACTCGTTATCGGTCATGAGCTTTTGCATGGCCTCGTCGATGAGTCGGCCAATAGACTTTGCCTCGGAACCTGGTTCAGCCGTCTTGCCTTTGGAATGCTGTTGTAAGTATGACCAGCGGGCTTCTGGGGCTACCCAAAATACGTTCTTTTCCAGATAGGCATCAATGTCTTCTAAATCCTCCAGGATGAATTCCTCATCGAGGCCTTCTTCCTCTAACTCCGCGCGGATTTCCTGTCGGCGGGTCTCAAAAGCGTCAGTGACATATTTGAGAAATACCAGGCCTAACACGACATCCTTGTATTGGGATGCGTCCATAGATCCGCGAAGCTTGTCCGCGGCCTTCCATAGTGTGTCCTTGAGTTCTTTCATGGTTGTTGCAGTAGTCATCGGTATTCTTTGGCATCTTTCTGATTTAACATTAGATTCGGGGTGGTACTAGTTAGCGTATTTTAGTGTGCTTGGAAGCTCGGTGCGGATATCACCATTGGATAAGGAGGTAGCGAATAACTCTTCGAATCTCTCCAGGCTGGCTAATTGTTCTTGGAATTTTATTCGTTGTGTGTTGACTTCCTTATGAAGGGTGTGGAGCAGAGGAGCAAGTTCTTTGGGGACTAATGAGACATGCCAAGAGTGCGGATCCGTAGAGGTAGCAGAATTGATGGATTTGGCCACGAAGAATGGGGTAGCAACCAGAGGCAGATCAACTTGGCTGCGTCCCCGTTTTGTTTTACATCGTGCAATTTGCGCTGGAGCCTGAACAACATGTCCACCTTCCCAATCTATCCAAGCGATTGGATGCGTGGAATTCTTGATAAACACCACGTCACCGGGTTGGGTTAGTTTGGCGTTGTGGTTGATATTCTCTAGGTGCAATCGGTTGATCCTGCGGTTACCCATTGTTGTGTTGCCGTGCAATTCCGGTTTACCAATGATGGTCACAGTTGCGGATCCGGTGTCGGTTAATCGCCCATCAGGGAGGCGGCTTCCTGGAATAAGTCGGATGACTCGATCTTTCCCAGAGGTTGCTTTCCGCCAGCTGATACGGAGACGGCTGGGGGATTTATGGGGGTTTTCCTCCAGGGGGAGATTTTCCACGAAAGAGAGTTGTGCACGTTCAGCCAATAACCAAAGTTCACCAAGTATGTTTCCCTCTGGGGAAGCGTGCAGTTTAGGGGAAGCATGCAGAAGCGGTTTATTGTTTACGCTGTCTAGCGCAACAATGTTCTTGCGCCATGCTTTCACTGATGTGGTGATATTAGCGTGCACAAAATTGTGTTTACCTAGTTCATCAGCATATAACGCTGTAGTAGCTAGATCAGAAGCAATAGCATTGTAATCTGCTTTCGAGATGCCGGAAAGCTCCGCAATGACCACTGGAAAAGCTTTTCCGGTGGGAAAGGTAGAGCGTTTGAAGATCCATATCCCTAATTGACGCTTCCCCAGGTTAGCCGCCCAATGTTTGGGTAGCCGGGCAGTATAGCGCAGCGGTGCGGTGTAACCCGTTGCCGTGTTCGAGAGAAAATTACTGCGTGCCCTGGTGATAGACGGATCTGTATTATCAAGCAGGAGTTTTGATGGCGCAATAAGGATCATCGTGCCATCTGCGTCAAGATTTAAAAGTTGATCGTCTAACGCATTGAAGAAAGATACCTCATCGTTCGAGTAATCTAACCACACTGCCACGATGAGGGCATCAGTAGGGAAATCCTTGGTTATCGTGATGTTCCGGGATTCCAATTCTTTCCATGCGATAGCACGAGCGGTGCTATTGCCA